>CAILQO010000573.1 GCA_903836285.1 uncultured Chloroflexota bacterium | reverse complement strand
GCTCCATCTTTGGAAGGGTCGTATCTGGGTTGGTCTGTTATCTGTACCCCGCAATACGAAACGGGCTGTGCCTTAAAATCTTGATATTGATAGACACCTATTTTTTCAGCTTCACGTAAAAGCCATCCAAAATTGTTCCAAAATTCAGGTTCATGACCAATACTCTTTGTAATTGTGTGTGCCATCTCATGCAATCCAACAAAGACTATAATATTTTCATCAACTAGACTTTCGTTGCCTCCCTGTCGCTGCCGTAAACACAAATGAACCTTTTGTCCTTTGTTCACGCTGAAACTTGTATGTTCTTCATCAGGGGTTGATTCTAATAAGCGCTCTGCATCGGGGCGAAAATTTTGCAGAAGTAATTTCACCTGGGGTTTATCGGGATAGGCAGACTCCAAATGCAAATACAACTTCTTCATACGTAAACGAACTCTTGCCAACAAATCTGCCGCCGCTTGTTTATCGGGCATATCTCTCACATTGTAGGAATTTCCATCCACATTGCTTTTGACACTGACGATAGGGTAAGAACTCCCGACGCCTAATCTACCTTGCAAACTTTGAAATGCACCTTGAATGCCTGAGAACATTCTCCTAATCTAAGTGTAGGAGAATGTCTTTGCTTCCATTTGGACCAGACAAAAATGCAGCGGAGTATTTTCAGGACCGCCTTGAAAAATTACTGCGCATCAATGTTCCGAGAAGTCACTAATGTTGACTTCCAAGAAGATCAGATCATCGCCAATCGGGGTGTTGAATGCCTCTTGCTCCTGTGTCAGCTTCTCGCGGTAGTGGCCGTAACTCCGTTCACCCGGCCGGTCGCACATCACGCTGATACGGCCGTCCCGCACCGACTCTCGGATAATCGCCATCGCCGTATCGTCGGCCGCGATCATCGACAGGTCCGTGCGCAGCTCAAATGACCGGTAGGCGCGCGACAGGATTGACGTCAGGATGATCATCCCGATAAAGAACGAGGCTATCCGCAACCCGTCCGGGCGCTCCCAGACATTTACTACAAGTGTGTAGAAGAAGATCAGCGTCACAGCGATGAAGTAACGGAACAACGTTGTCCGCTTTTCTTCATGGTATTTGAGGGTCACCGCGAATGCACCACTCGTCATCAGCACAAGGACCCCGGTCGCATATGCACCACCCTGAGCGTCCACGTCAGCGTCAAACAACATAGTGACGGCAAACCCAATCGCGGTGATCACGAGGACGAGCGGTCTCGTCGCCGAAATGAATTGGGGAGCCATGCCGTATCGCGGAAGGTAGTTCGGGATTAAGTTGAGGAGGCCTGCCATCGCCGACGCGCCCGCGAACCAAAGGATTGCAATCGTCGAGACGTCGTAGGCGCTGCCAAAGAGTGGGCCGAGGAACTCATATGCCAGGTAGGCAAGCGCACGCCCGTTCGCCTTACCGCCCGCCTGAAACTCAGCCGCCGGGATCAAGGTCGTCGTCACGACGCTGCTGAACGCGAGGAAAACACTCATGATCAGGGCCGCCGATGTCAGTAGCCTGCGGGCATTGGCGACCCGACCAACGGGATTAGCCCAAGTGTCTCCCTTCCTGCCACGGAGTAGAGGCATGACCGCAACCCCGGTCTCAAACCCCGAGAGGCCCAACGCTAACTTCGGGAACAGGAGAAGACCGACAAGGATCATGTTCAGCGGGCTTCCGAAATCGCGGAAGAGCACATCCTGCCAATTGACGAGAACCGACGGCTCTCGGATGATCGCAGTCGTCGCAACCGCGATCACCACTGCGTTTAGGGCGAGATAAGCGATGACGAGTACAACAGCGACGCCGATCGCTTCACTGAACCCCATCAAGAACACCCCGCCGAGGACTGCGATCAGTACCAACGTCACCGGCACACGCGCCCCGTGCAAGTACGGCGCCACGATCGGGTTTTCGACCAAGTGCGCCGTCGCGTCGGCGGCAGAAAGCGTGATCGTAATGATGAAGTCCGTTGCTGCGAACCCGAGCAGGACGAGAATGAATGCCTTGCCCTTCCACCGTGACAGGAGCCCGCGAAGCATGAGGATCGAACCCTCACCGTGAGGGCTCTCGTTCGCTACCTTCTGGTAGATAGGTAGGGCGCACGCCAGCGTCACAGCAATGAGGATTACAGTGGCCACGGGCGCAAGTGCGCCAGCTGCGAGGAACGCAATACCCGGTTGGTACCCAAGTGTCGAGAAGTAATCGACGCCGGTCAGGCACATCACTCGCCACCACGAGTGCACGTGCTCGTGACCCACGTGCTCCGGATCCCTCTCGAAGTCGTGCGACTGCTTGGTCTCCGTCGAACCCTTGTCTTCAAGGAGCCAAGCCCCAATGGCATTGATCAGGCCTCCGGGCTTCGCCTGGCCTGGGAATGGCGCATTGGAGGCGTATGCGCGACCTCCCAGTCGCACTGCCGCTTGCCCCTCACGATGGGTATCCGCCGCAGGCGCGGTCGGGTTTTCGGCTTCAGTCACGATGAAATCCTTGCGGGACTGCCTTAGGGTCCGCCCCCTAAAAGGGCGGGGCTGCGGCACGGCGACGTCGAAGCCGGAGATGGGAATTCATTGGTCCATGCCGTCGACGGACGGTCGGTCGCACCGGAGCAGTGTGATGGGCGTGATATCGATGGCAATCAGGCGACTGATCGATTTCGCCACGGCATTCTAGCGTTCGTGCGTTTCCGCGGTTCCTAGCGCGCGCACGGGGATCTCAGGTGGCCTGCCTGCGGATGCTTGCTACCTTCGTCACGGCACGTGCGCTACCGCCCGCGCCGCCAGTGAGAGGGTGAAGCCTTGGAACCATTCGCGCTCGAGCGTTATTTTGCCCTGCACGAGTTCTCCGCGCCGTACCTGCTGTCACCGTCGGACACCGAACCTCGCTCGCTCCGCGACATCATCAACCGAGCCGACCCCGAGTGCCGCGAGCGGTGGGAATCGCTGATGCTCGGCTACACCGAGAGCCGCGGCTTGCCCGCCCTGCGGGAGGCCATCGCGGACTTCGTGACGGACTCCAGCAACGCACCGGCCGGGTCGCTGACCGCCGACGACGTCCTGGTCTTCAGTTGCGCCGAGGAGGCCATCTACACAGTCGCGCGCGCCCTTTTGCGCCCTGGTGACCGTGTTGCATGCATGTGGCCAGCGTATCAGTCACTCTTCCAAGTGGCGCTGAACACTGGAGCAGTCATTCATCCGATCCAGGCTGCCTACGTCGAAGGTGCGTGGGATATCACTGAGGACGCAATTGATCGGGCGATATCAGCAGGGACGCGACTGATTGTCGCGAACGTGCCGCACAACCCGACAGGCATGGTTCCGTCCCCGGCGTCGTGGAACAGATTGCTCGAGCAAGTCAGAGCGTCAGGCGGCACGTTCTTCGCGGACGAGGTCTATCGACCCCTCCGCGGCGCCAGCGCATCGCTACCTTCCAGTCCAGTGATCGCCAAGAATATTCAGGCGATTTCTCTGGGGTCGGTATCAAAGGCGTTTGGTTTGGCGGGGGTTCGGATCGGGTGGATCGTGTGCAAGGATCACACGCTGCTGCGATCGCTCGAAGAGTACAAGGATTACACGACAATCTGCGCCAGCGCCCCCGCAGAGATCCTTGCACTCATTGCGTTGCGAAACTGGCGCGCACTCGTGGATGAGCAACGATCCATCGTCCAAAGCAATCGTGAGTTGTTCGCATCATTTCAGGCAGCGTACAGCAGGCTCGTCGAAGGAGCTTACGGCGAGGCGGGCTCAACGTGCTTTCCCAAGTGGCTAGGTCCAGGCACCGCGCGACAAATGGCCGATCGCGCGGTGTCAGACGCCGGGGTAATGGTCCTGCCTGGAGACACCTTTGACCCGAACAACCTCGGAGGTGGCTGTACCGATGTTGGCCAGCGTTTCAGGGTTGGATTGGGCCGGCGCTCCTTCTCAACCGTGCTCGACCGCTTTGCCGATCACCTATCCGACGCATATGGCGCCTAGCGACCATGCTAAACCGTGCGATCAGGCCCACCAAGCATCCGCCAGAGATGCAAACTCGCAGCAGACGCGAAGGGATGCCAGCCCCCCTCCTCAGCGGCACGCTCAACTTGGCCAGGTTCAGCGACGCTCGATAGTTTCAGCAATCTGCCAACAGCCACTCGGATGCCAAGGTCGGTCGACGGGAGGACATCAGGGCGGCACAACGCGAACAGAAGGAACATGTCTGCGGTCCAACGGCCGATACCCATGACCGCAGTGAGGGCGCGCCGGACCTCGGCGTCCGGGGTTGCGTCAAATGCAGCCATGGCAATCGAACCGTCACGCACACGGCGCACGAGGTCCCGTATTGAACGCACCTTTGCACCGCTCAGCCCGCACGAACGGAGCGCGCTGTCGTCGACAGTGACTAGCGTGTCAATCAGTGGACCAGGACCGAGTTCGACCCCAATCCTCGTCCGGATCGCGCCTGCAGCCTTGGTGGATATTTGCTGACCCACGATCGCATCAACGAGGGCATGAAACCGGTCAGGCGCAGGTTGACGAACAATCAATCCGTTCGAAGCGACAACGGTCGCGAGCGGGCCACCTTGACCAACGAGGTGATGGTGAGCCTCGAACCACATGCGCGTGACCAGATTGGGTTCAAGCATCGCCACCTCATCGACCTTCTTGCAGATGGGCTTGAAACCAGTTGAGGATGTGCCGAAACCGCTCAACCCGTTGACGCGGGCGACCCGAGCGCGACAGTTCGTGATCAGCGTCTGGTACGCGTACGAACCTCACATCATGGTGACGGGATGCGAGCGCAACGTACAGGCGCTCCGCCTGCTCAATCGGACACCTGAAGTCTAGCTCCGAGTGCATGATGAGAAGCGGCGTGCGGATGTCTGATGCATACGTCAGCGGCGAATGCCTCGACGCGACCAAAGGGTCGCTAAACGGCGACACCCCCAGTTGTCCTTCGGCGAACCAAAACCCGATATCTGACGTGCCAGCAAAGGAACCAAAGTCGTTCACTGCTCGCTCCGAGCAGGCCGCTCTGAAGCGATGGTCACGCGCCACAATCCACGACGTCAGGTAGCCACCATAGCTGCCCCCCATGAGGCCCAGTCGACTAGCATCAAGGCACGGGACGTTGGAAAGCGCCATGTCAAGCGCAGCGAGCACGTCGTCAGCATCAATGCCTCCCCAGTCACCGCGCACAGCCCTTGCAAAGGCCTCATCACGACCAGTGCTTCCGCGTGGATTGGTGTAGACAACTGCGAATCCCGCGCCAGCGTACACAGCGAACTCGTCAAAGAAACGATGACCGTACTGAGCGTGCGGCCCTCCGTGGATGTTTACAAGCACGGGCACACTGGATCGATGGGCTTCATCGGTGCCGGGAGGCAGGTGCACCCAAACCGTAATCTGATCGTGTCCACGCTGCACCGAGAGCTGCCTGATGGACCCTGTTGCCGCCTTCCTGCACCATTTTCGATTGAACGCCGAGAGCGGAGCCTCAACGAACGTGCTGCCGACCAAGCGGATGATGTGCACTTCTGTCGGGCTTGAAGGATCACTTGTCACGACTGCGATTGCGCCGGCCCCACGCTGAGAAGCAAAGGAACTGACCTCGCGGCGCCCGCCAGCGATGACACGAAAGTCTGCCCCCGATTCACTGTTGTCAGGAGGAGGCAACTGCGCCTCAACGAGCACGGTTGCGCCATCGTCCTCAACGGTGAAGAGCACCGAGTTTTCGACCGGGGCCCATATTGGGCGTGCAACTGCGCTGGCGGCGACGTTTCGGTCGTGTGGGTCCTTGACGCAGTACGCCTCTCCGCCGACGGATGGGACGACCCACACCCGAACATGCCTTCCCGTATCGACCGGGTATTCATGCCCGGCAAACAACAGCGCAGTGCCGTCAGGCGACCATGCCGGAAGCGCGATCGGACCGCCGATCTGCGCAATGGTTCGCGCAGGGGTCAGGTCCAAGCCCCCGTGACCTCGGGTCGCCACTGGCACGGCCATAAGCGATTGGGCGTTATCCCGGTCACGTGAATGATGCCGAGCCGATACAAAAGCAATTTCTCCACCATCCGGTGACCACGCCGGATCCGCGTGGTCAAAGTCACCGTCGGTGAGCTGCACGGCCCCGACAGTGCCATCCACTCGGGAAACGAACAGGTGGCGCCTCCCATCGACAAATCCCTCACCATTCCTGCGGTACTTGAGCGCCTCGATAACCCTGAACGGCTTCGATGGCGGTCGGTCTCCGGCGACGGTCGGCTTCGCGTCGGCTGAAGGCGTGTTTGGAACCCTGGCGACAAATGCGATGCGCGACGAGTCCGGTGCCCAAGCGAACTGGGTGACCCCTGCGGGCGCGGCGGTGATACGCCGCGGCTCGCCTCCGTCTCTACGCATGACATAGATCTGGGGCTTGTCCCCACCAAGGCCGACGATGTCTGGGCATGACCGTTCGGACAAGAATGCGATCAAGCGACCGTCCGGTGACCACCGCGGATGAGAGTCACGCAGGGTCCCACTAGTGAACTGGATTGGTGCATCATCGGATCCGATGTCCGAAACCCAGATCGCCGAGATGGTCTCGTCGCGGTCAAGTGACGGCGTGGACACGACGAATGCAACGCGCTCGCCATCCGGGTGCAGATCCACATCGCTCACCCAAGCGACCTGTGCGATGTCTTCCGGCTGCATCGCAATGGCCGAGGGCTCCGGTTCAACGTTGTCCATCGCCTTATTCTGCCCGGACACATCGAAGGTTGCGATGCGGAACCCGAAGGTTGCTTTCGCCGGGTCAGGGCGCGAAACTCGGGGAGCTTCCGAGGCGAGCGTCCTCGGACAGCGGATGGTGGAGACGCGGAAATGCCTCGGATTGACTTACGTGCGCGGTTGCTCGGCGGTGAGGTCGTTGGTGTGGTCTCCGGCCACCATTCGACCGACATGGTCGATTGGATGGGGCAGTTTCGTCCCGACGCGATCTGGATGGAGTGCGAGCACGGTCCAGGCAACTGGGAGGAAATCGCGGACTTCTCGCGAGCATGCGACCTCTGGGGATGTGCGTCGATTGTGCGGGTGATGTCTGGCGACGCAGCCACGATTACGCGCACCCTCGACCGCGGCGCGAGCGGGGTTGTGGTTCCACATGTCAACACGCGAGAGCAAGCGCAATCCGTCGCGACGGCAAGCCGGTTTGGCCCGCTCGGCCTGCGTGGCATGTTTGGCAGCCGGAGGTCGTATGGGGTAAGCAATCCCCTGAAGGACGCAAATGAAGAAATCGTGATGATCGTGCTGATCGAAGAGGCCGAGGCGATCGCAAACCTCGATGAGATCCTCAAAGTTGACGGGATCGACGTCTTTTTCGTTGCGCCGTCAGACCTCGCGCAGACCATGGGCCACCCCGGCAATCCTGCGCACCCCGAGGTGCAGGCAACAATAGACTCCGCGCTCGTCAAGATCAGAGACGCCGGACGCGTGCCCGGAACCCTGGTGACGGACTCAAACCGGGACCGCTACCTCGACCTTG
>CAILQO010000572.1 GCA_903836285.1 uncultured Chloroflexota bacterium | reverse complement strand
TGGGCTAGCGCCTCGATGTACTTTTCGGCCGCTATTACAGCGGTGGTCGCGTCGCCAACCGCAGTTGTCACTTGCCTCGCGAGCTGCGCTCGCACGTCACCAGCGGCATAGATGCCCGGCACGCCTGTCTCCATGTTCGCGTTCGTGACAATGTGGCCGCCATGGTCGCGCGTCACCCCCGCATCCGCCAGGATGTCGCCGTTCGGCTTGAACCCGATAAACACAAAGACGCCCCCAACGTCGAGTGTCGAATGTTCGCCTGAGACCACGTCTCGTATACGAACGCCGGACACCGACTGGTCTCCGTTAATTTCCTCGACAACGGAGTTCCAAACTACAGATGCCTTTGGATTCGCGAGGAACCGATCCTGAATGATCTTCTGCGCTCGCAACCTGTCGCGCCGGTGAATCAGGATCACCCGTGACGCGTACTTCGTGAGGTAGGTCGCTTCCTCGACGGCGGCATCTCCGCCTCCGACGACGGCAAGCACCTTCCCGTTGAAGAATGGCCCGTCGCAGACAGCGCAGTATGAAACGCCGCGCGCGTTCAGTCGTTCCTCTCCAGGCACCCCAAGCTTTACCGGGCTCCCGCCGGCCGTGAGGATCACGGCCTTCGCGCGATACGTTCGCTCGAGAGTCTCGACGACCTTCACCTCGCCCGCTGTGCCTTCCGACCGCACGGCGGTGACGTCTGCCATCGCGACTTCTGCTCCGAAATGCTCGGCCTGCTCCTGCATCAGCCGCGCCAGCTCGCTCCCCTCGATTGAGAGGAAGCCGGGGTAGTCCTCGATGAGGTGGGTGTTGATGATCTGTCCACCGGGCATGCTCTTGTCCAGAACGATCGTCTTGAGGTTAGCCCGCGCGGCGTACAGACCGGCGCAAAGCCCCGCGGGACCGGCGCCAACGATGGCAACGTCGTAGTCGTAGTCGGCCAGTTCGCTCATTCGTGGTTACCCTTGCTGTTTCTTCCCAGGACGGCGGCTTCTGGAACAGGTCCCGATCACCGGCGGGGAGACAAGATCCCGGTGGTATACCCGACCGCATAGGAGGCTTCCTAAGTATGGGCGTTGACCGCATCCACGTGGAAGGCATGGCGTTTTACGGCTTCCACGGGGTGGATCCCGCGGAGAAGGTGCTTGGCCAGCGGTTCATCGTCGATGTGACCGTTGAACGAGACCTTCGCAAGCCCGGCCGGACTGACAACGTCGCAGACACGATCAGCTACGCGACGATTTTCAAACTCACGCGCGCCGTCGTGGAGGGCCAGAGCCGCGACCTGATCGAGGCGGTCGCGGAAGGGATCGCGGAGGCGGTCAGTCGGGCGTTCCCGGAGGTAGATGGCGTCCGTGTTCGAGTCCGAAAGCCAGGTGCGCCAGTGAAGGGGAGCATCTTCGACTGGGCGTCCGTCGAGATTGACCGGACCCCACGGATCGACTACCCGTGAGCGCGCTGCCTGCCCACGCGGTACGCATCCTGCGCCCGCACGACGAACGTGGACTCCTCAGGGACCTGGTCAGTTTGGGCATCGATGCTTCAACCGCGGCGCGGACCGTTCGCAGGGCGAGTGGACGTGCGGTTCGCTTCGACGGTGTTTCGCCCGCGACCTCCCGCTTGATCGTCCGCACGTTTGCGCGCCTCGGTGGGGATGCTCATGCAGGTCCGAGCGCCTACCGTGGGCTCGCAGGGCCGGACGCGGAGGATGTCGTCGCACTGGGAACGGCCGGCCAGTTCGAGTTGCTTGCAACTCATCTCGCTGGTTCCGGTCAAGCATCAGTCGGCGTCGCGGACGCGATCATCCGT
>CAILQO010000571.1 GCA_903836285.1 uncultured Chloroflexota bacterium | reverse complement strand
GGGTCCCGGTCATCTCCGACGATGTGGCAGCGTTGACGGAACTCGCTTCGGTTGGCCCCCGGCGGAGACGCCGGGGGCTTTTTCCATTTGTGATCCATCGTGAAGGATCCCCTCGCCCCGGAATTTCAACGAGATCTCGGCCGCGCCTGTTCAGAAAGTGGCGATCCGGCCGATGATCTAGCCAGAAGTCGGAACGGCCACCGGAACCAGGCGATCCTCCCTAGTCGCCTCACCTCCCTCCCAAGTTGGTTCGGGTTCTGGGCCAGTTCGTAGATGTGGCAGCGTCGGCGGACACGACTTTGCGAACCCCCGGTGCATGGCGCCGGGGGTTCCCCTTTTGGCCCGAAACTTTGGCGCATGCGGCGAAGTTCCCGTGACACCAACACTCGGAGGCTTCGGTATGGACGTTCCTCGCGCGTGCATCGCGATCCCTGGGGTCTGGACCGACCACTGGTTCGATGCGCCCGACGCATGGTGGGCGTGGGCCTGTGCGTGGGCCGGGTGGACCGTCGACGACTGGCGGACCTTCCGGGCTGATTGGGACCGGTCAGGCCGCACAGGGCGTGAGGCCCTCATGCGGTCATCGGGCGTCCGATTCCTGGACTGGCGGCAGGTCCCCGGCGGCTCCATGTTTGGAAAGGTTGATGCAGCCGCCGCCGTGCTGAAGGGGCACCTGGATGAGTTGCCGCCTGGTACCGACGTCACGCTCATCGGACACAGCAAGGGAGGCAACGTCATCAAGCGTTACCTCACCGGGCTCCCTGGTGCACGCCACACGCATGGCATGCAACCGGCCGGCGACCCCGAGCTGGCGAACCTTCCCCTGAGGACCACGAGCGTCCGTGCCGTCATGATCTGCGCGCCGGTTGACCTGGTCCGTGAAATTGCCTGCGCTGCCCTCGGCTTCGGTATCCGTCCCACACGGTGGCCCGGTGTCCCGGACAGCGTCCGAGTCGCCACCGTCAATAACTGGCTCGATCCCAGCGGCGGGCGCCTGCACGGCGTGCGCAACTACCAGGTGCGCGTCTGGAACGACCACTTCGTCCCGTGGCCCCCGCACGGGATGAAGTCGTTCCTCGCCCGACGTGTCCTGACCGACCTTGGCGCGATTGAGGCTCGGTGACCCCTCCCAGCTTCAAGGGGTTGACAGCCGCGGCATGGGGCGCGACAGTACCGCGCTCCTCCCACGGACCGCGACCGCTTGCCCCCGATTGCCCGGGTGAGTCTCGCGACGCAGGAGGATCGAGAGGAAGGGGAACCACCGTCGTGAGGATCACGTACGCGCACCGGCGCTCGGCCTTCTACCCGTTCGACGACCACGGCGGACCGGGCAATGAGTTGCCCCCGCCAGACGTTCGCGCCGCTTGGCTTGCCGCCGTGC
The DNA here is from genome assembly GCA_903836285.1 of uncultured Chloroflexota bacterium. GTDB lineage: Bacteria > Chloroflexota > UBA11872 > UBA12225 > UBA12225 > CAILQO01. The sequence goes on along the minus strand of CAILQO010000571.1, from coordinate 5,739 downwards.
GCGCCCGGGGTTTCGAGGGCGTGGAGGTCGGCGTGCACCCGCGTGGTACCGCCGATGGCACCATCCGCGACCTTGGCAAGGAGCTCGCCGATGCGGGCCTGCCGGCAGAGGTCATCCGGGGCGGCGGCGGGTTCGCCAGTCCGCGCGCCGCCGCTTCGAGCCGCGAACGCGTCGAACGCGCGATCCACCAGGCCGCCGCCATCGGGTGCAACCTCGTGAACATGACGGTCTCGACGCCGCCGCATGATCCGCTCGGCCCGGGTGCCTCGGGCAATGGCGAGCGGGTCTCCCAAGGCGGGAGCCGCTACGCCTCGGAAGCAGACTTCGAGGTCACCGCCCGCCACATGCGCGAGGTTGGGGCGCGCGCCGCCGACTTGGGCGTCTCCATCGCGATCGAGATGCATCAACACTCCATCGCCGACAACTCGTGGAGCACGTTGCACCTCCTCGATCTGATCGGCTTGGAGAACGTCGGGTGCAACCCGGACCTTGGGAACCTCTATTGGTGTTACGAGGAGCCGGAAGAGACGATCGAACGGTGCATCGTTGCCCTCGCGCCCCGCGCCAAGTACTGGCACTGCAAGCAGCTCGTGCGCGTGCACGTCCCCGAGGTCCAGCACGCGTACTACATCAAGGTTCCCCTGCCCGACGGCGACATGGACTACCGCTTCGCCATCGCGGCGATGCTTCATGCCGGGTACGCGGGAGCGCTTGCCGTGGAAGGGGTCCGCGAGGGCGACCAGTTGTACCGGGATGGGAAGAGCGTGGCGTACTGCCGCGACGTCATCCGGGAGTTGGGGCACTAGCACCCGGGTTGGGGCGGGGACCGTAAGGGACCGGGACACGAGCCCTGCCTGCCTCGCACTACGTGGGGGCGCCGCCCCGGAGCCGCGTCCTCCGGGTGCTCGCCTCCGTGCCCCTGTCCCGCCCCTAGCCCATCCCCCCGTTGCGACGGGCGAGGGGAAACGTGTCCCCATGCCCAACCCGACGGGCCTAACCCCTTGCCCCTCACCCGAAGCGGTGGAAAAGGGGGCGCGCTACCATCGCGATCCTTGCCCATCGGAAGGGGTTGTAGTGTCCGCATCGCGTTCCCGCACCCTCTCGCTCATCCTGCCCGTCTACGTGCCGTCACTGCTCCTGAGTGCCGGGCAGGGCATCCTCGTGCCCACCCTGCCACTCTTCGCGCAGGATCGCTTCGAGGTGAACTTCAGTCTCGTCAGCCTGGTTGTCGCGGCGGCGGGACTGGGGACGCTCATCAGCGACGTCCCGGCCGGGATGCTTATCGAGCGGTGGGGGCGCAAGCCGGTGATGATTGCCGGCACCTTCGCGGCGGCAGTCGCGACGATGCTCATGGGAACCGCCGCTCCCCTCGCGGCGGTCACCGGGATCTTCCCTGCATACGTGGCACTCGTCTGCCTGCGCTTGGTCGCCGGTGGCGGCTCGGCCATGTGGAACATCTCCCGGATGGCGTACATCGCCGACGTTGTCCCAATTGCGGATCGCGGGCGCGCCCTCTCCACGTTTGGTGGCGTCGGCCGGATCGGGACGTTTGTCGGCCCGTTTGTCGGTGGGCTCATCGGCACGTGGTTCGGGCTAGAGGCGTCGTTTTACGTCGCCGGGGGGCTCTCGCTCATCGGTGCGGCGATATCCATCTTCACGATCCACGAGTCGCGCCAGGCAACCGGTCGTGCCGGGAAGCACATGCAGTGGGCGCTCGTGGGAACGGTCGCCCGGCGCCACTGGCGCGACCTCACGGCGGCCGGTTCGGCTCAGGTCTTCGCCCAGATGATCCGTGCCGGGCGCCAGCTGATCGTGCCCCTGTACGCCTCGAACACCCTCGGCCTCAGCGTGGCCGAGATTGGCTCCATCGTGAGCATTTCGAGCGCGGTCGACATGTCGCTCTTCCTGCCCGCCGGCATCCTCATGGATAAGCTCGGCCGGAAGTTCGCGTCGGTGCCGTCGTTCATCGTTCTCGCAATCGGTATGGCGATGGTGCCGTTCACGGTCGACTACGCCACCCTGCTCATCGCCACCTGCGTCATGGGGTTCGGCAACGGCATCGGGTCGGGCACGATGATGACCCTTGGCGCCGACCTTGCCCCGCGCGAGGCGACCGGCGAGTTCCTCGGGGTCTGGCGCCTCATCGGCGATGCCGGGACGTCCGGTGGCCCGATGGCCGTCGGGGCAATCGCCGATCTGATCGGTCTAGGGCCTGCGGCCTTCTGCCTTTCGGCCACGGGAATTCTCGCCGCCTCGACCTTGGTCGTGTTCGTGCGCGAGACCTTGGGCAACCCGGTGGCGCCCGTCCGCATCAATGCCCCGCCGTCGCCCGTTCCCCCTGCGTGACCGCCACGTTTCCCACGCCACGCACCCCGAACGGTCCTGCCGACGCCGTCGCGCGCGCCTCTGGCGCCGGATCTGAAGAGGCGTACCGGGGGGTATCCCTCGGCGCGGCGCGGCGTCGCTTCGAGTCCAGCATGGTCGCGCGGTCACCCGACACCCTCCGCAGCTACGCGCAGGCACTCGACCACTTCCTCGAGTTTCTCGAGGGGCAAGGCATCACGGAGACATCGGAGACGACTGCCATCCCGCCAGAGGCGGCGGAGCGCTTCGCCGCGTGGGCGGTGCGGCGGTACGGTCGTCGCCCCCGGGGCACGCAGGTCACGTACCTTGCGGGGGTACGCGCCTTCTATCGCTTCCTGGACCGCCACGCACTCTTGCCCGTTGGCGTCACGGTTGAACGCACCCGCCTCGCCGTCCGAGAAGTGATCGGGCGACCGGGGCCCTACCGCGCGCCGCGCATCGACCCGCGCCTGCCGGAGGTGGTTCTTGTGGCCGACGCAATGCCGCTGCCAGAGGCCAACGGTGCAGCAAGCCATCGGGCACGCCTTGAACTCTTGCGCGACCGAGCCATCTTGCGCGTCCTCTACGCCACCGGGATGCGTCGTACCGAAGTGGCTTCGCTGACGCGCGCCGATGTCGCCGATGGGTTTGCCCAAGAGGCGATCATCACTGGCAAGGGGCAGCGCGAACGGACCGTCTTCTTCGACGACGCGACCTTGGCCGTCATTCGCGCCTACCTTGACGCGCGCGCCGACCGCTTCGAGCCCCTCTTCCTGCGCCACGACACCGCGCGTGGCAGCCCCGGTGCGGGGGGGCGGAACTACGCGATGGGCGAGAAGACGGTGTGGAACGTCGTCCGCAAGTACGGCGCACTCGCTGGGGTCGAGGCGTCGCCGCACGATTTCCGCCACGACAAGGCCACCACCCTCCTCAACCAAGGTGCGCACCTGTCCGAAGTGCAGGACATCCTCGGGCACGCCTCACCGGAGACGACGAAGACGATTTACGCGCACTACGACCGGTCACGCCTGCGTGAGGCATTCGACCGCTTCAGCGTGCCACCGGAGGACCGTGCAGCCCGCTCACCATAGTTGTCCGAGTGGTTGCCCGCCGAAACAGGGGAGGGATCAAGGGAGGAGGCTTTGGGGGTCCAGGGGGGTCTCTCTTTGCCCTCTGCCGTCGCAACGGGGGAGGGGGTGTTCCGTGGCCCTGGGCTACGGATGACGAACGATGTCTGGAGGCCCGGGTACAGTCCCGCCCGTGCCCCCGGCTGACGTCCTCCCGATCGATCCACACAACCCGAATCCACGCACCCTCGCCATTGCCGCCGACGTCATCCGCCGTGGCGGCCTCGTCGCCTTCCCGACCGAAACGGTGTACGGCCTCGGCGCGAACGCACTCGATGACGCCGCCGTCGCGCGCATCTATCAGGCCAAGCAACGTGATGCCGCCGACCCCCTCATCGTCCACCTTGCGGACGCCGCTGACCTGCCACGCGTCGCGGACGACATTCCGCCCGTGCTTGAGCTTCTTGCGGAACGCTTCTGGCCCGGCCCGCTGACCGTCGTCATCGGCCGGCACCCGCGCGTCCCAGGTCGCGTCTCAGCGGGGAGGCCGACCGTCGCCGTGCGCGTCCCGGCGCATGCGGTCGCATCCGGCCTCATCGCGGCCTCCGGGGTGCCAATCGCCGCGCCGAGCGCCAACCGCTTCATGCGCACCAGCGCGACACAGGCCGCCCATGTGCAGGCCGACCTCGGCGATGCGATCAACCTGATCCTCGACGGCGGTCCAACTAAAATCGGCCTTGAGTCGACCGTCGTGGCGTGCGACGTCGATGGTGCGATCCGCGTCCTCCGCGTCGGTGCCGTGTCCGTCGAGGCCATCACGGCGGTGCTTCGCGAAGGTGGTTTCGACCTGGCCGTTGTCGTCGGCGCCTTCCACCGTTCGCCAACCGGTTCTACCGAAGGCGACCTCTCGCCCGGCCTGCTTGAGACGCACTACGCACCGCGCGCCCGTCTCATCCTCTTCTCGGGGGAGCAGTACGCCGCCGTCTCGGCCATCGGGCGAGCGGTGACCGATGCCATCCGAACCGGTGAACGCGTCGGCATCCTCGTGTACGACGATGATCTTCCCGCGATTTCAGCAGTCGTACCACTTCGCGCTGGGTCCGTAACCGTTGCGCGCGTCGGCGCGTCGTCGGCACCCGAGGTCGTGGCGCATCGCTTGTTTGCGGCCCTCCGTGAACTCGACGCCGCCGCGGTCACTGTCATTGTGGCCCGAACCACGACGCCCGTCACGTATGTCCCCGGAGCCGCGCCCCTCCCGGGAGGTATCGGCCTTGCGCGGGCCATCGACGACCGCCTGATCCGCGCCGCCGGAAGCCGCGTGGAGACTACGTCCGCATGAAAGCGAACCGATGACTGCTGGCGAGACTCAGTCCTTCCGAAGTGCGCAGGGCTACGCGGCCGACCCGCGCAACGATCACGTGCTGGTGTACGTCAACGGCGACTTCGTGCTGCGCAGTGAGGCACGCGTCTCTATCTTCGATAGCGGCTTCGTCCTCGGGGACGGCGTCTGGGAGGGACTGCGCCTGGTTCGGGGACGCCTCATCAGCCTCGACGCGCACATGGATCGCCTCTACGAAGGGGCGAACGCCATCGCCCTCAACATCGGGATGCCTCGCGCGGCGCTTGTCGATGCCGTCCTGCAAACCCTCGACCGGAACGGGATGACCGACGGCGCGCACGTCCGCCTGATGGTGACGCGCGGCGTCAAGCGCACAGTGAACCAAGACCCGCGCTTCGTCGTCGGGGGCGCCACAATCGTCATCGTCGCCGAGTACAAGGTGGTGAACCCCGAGGCCAAGGCGCGCGGCCTGACGTTGTTTACCTCCACCTTCCGCACGAGTGGCCCAGATGTGTTCGACTTGCGCCTGAATTCGCACAGCCGCCTGAACCTCATCCAGGCGCTCATTCAGGCGATCAACGCCGGGGCAGACGAGGCGCTCATGCTCGACCCGCGCGGCTTCGTCGCCAGTTGCAACTCGACGAACTTTTTCATCGTCCGTCGCGGCGAACTGTGGACCTCAACCGGTCTCTACAGCTTCAAAGGCATTACCCAGCGCACCGTCATCGACGCGTGGGAGGCCGCGGGTGGGCGCGCCCGAGAGTGTGACTACACCCTCGCGCAGGTGTACTCGGCCGACGAGGCCTTCGTGACTGGCACGCTTGGGGGCGTCACGCCGGTCGTGCGGATCGACGGTCGGCGGATCGGCACTGGAACGCCCGGGCCGGTGACCTCCCGGGCGTCCGACCTCTACCTCGCGGCGGTGATGACATAGTCGGATAACCGGTCTCGCCGCTATCCCGTCGCAACGGAAGGGGGTTGGGGAGGGGG
>CAILQO010000570.1 GCA_903836285.1 uncultured Chloroflexota bacterium | reverse complement strand
TCCCGCGCGAACCAGTAGCCCACGTAGTCGATCGGCCGCGCGAGATCCAGGGCCACGTCCCCCGTCCGGATCGTCGTCGCCACCTCCCACCAGCCCCAAAGCGCCACCACCGCGATGAGCGCCTGGACGAGCCAGTTCCACGTCATGGCCGTCGCGTCGTCGTACCCCTCGATCTGCGGTCGCACCGCGAGGGCCGCCATGAGGGGCACGGCCCGCAAGTAGCCAAACGTGCAGTTCGTGAAGATGCCCGCGAGGTTTGCCGTCCGGTACGCGCCTTGCCGCTGGAATGCCCGGCGCGCCACCTCGACATACACGCGCAGTGACCGGCCCGTGCCATCGCCCCCCCTCACCCGTTGCGGCGGGAGAGCGGTAGGGGCAAGGGGTACGTCCGTCGCCGGTGTCATGCGGTCGGCGCCAGCATCGGGCGCACGAAGATCAGCGCCGCCGATCGCTTCTCGATGCGGACCTCCACGCCGGTGCCGGTGCGCGCCGTGACCGCGCCAGACAGCCGATCCACCGCCACTATCTCCAGTCGGGTCCGCGGGAAGACGCCGTGGCGCTCAAGGTACGCCAACAGGTCAAGGTCAGCCTCCGCCTCCTCCGTGATGCGCCCCACCGCCACCACGTCACCCGCGGCCACCGTGTCGAGGTACACCCCGTCGTGGTCGATCCGCCCCCACCCGGGGATCGGGTTCCCGTGCGGGCAGGTGAACGGGCGCCCGATCGCGTCGAAGAGCCGCGTCAGCAGCAGCTCGTTGAACCCGCCCTCAAGCCGCTCGGCCGCCTCGTGCGCCTCCGTCGACCGCAGCTTCAGCGACGACACCAGCCACGTCTCGATCAACCGGTGCCTGCGGGTCGACGCCTCGCCAATGCGGTGGCCCGCCGCGGTGAGGTGCACCTCCTTGCGGTCGCCCTTCGCCACCAGCACCACCAGGCCATCCCGTTCAAGGCGCTTCAACGCTTGCGTGACCGATGGCGCGCTGACCCGCAGGTGCTGGGCAAGGCGTGCGCCGATGACCGTCCGCCGCTCCGCCGTCAGCGCGTAGATCGCCTGCAGGTAGTGCTCCGCACCGCGCGTCACCGTCAAGGCAGGGCCATCCCGGTCAGTCGCGTGCGCGGCGCGTGCGTCTCCATCGGGTCTGGAAATGCTACCGCGCCAAGGGTCCGTCCGGTGCCGGTGCACCCCTATGGGCTTCCGGCGAGACCTCGGAGGGATGGCTTGGTGCGCGAGCGGACGCGGCGCACGATCTCGGCCCGCTCGCGATAGACCTGCCCCAGCATCTCGAGGATCACCGGCACCTCAAGGTAGTCGATCAGGATGGCGACCCACGCGACCCATGCGTTCCACGGCCGCACGCCGTTCTCGCTGAATGCCTGCACGACGAAGGTGTCCGTGATCCAGAACAGGTGCAGCCACTGGGTGTTGAGCAGCACGACGTACAGCACCGACTTCGGGGTCCGCTCCCGCCGGAAGGTGTTCAGGTAGAGCACCGTGGTCGAGATGAGCGCCGGGACCTCGACATAGTCGGCAACGATGTAGACGACGTTCAAGCCCTCGGGGAACGCGAACCACGACTCCCCCGTCAGCTTGGCCATGATGACGGCGGCGAAGAGCCAGTACAGGTGGAACACCTGCAAGAGGAAGGCCCCAGTGGTTACGACAAGTGCGGCAAGATAGTGGCGGTCGAGCCAGTCGGTCAGGGCGCGCCACCATCCCAGGATCATGCATGCAACGTACCCCCCGCACCCGCACGTTAGTCAACCCCCAACCGAATGGCTTAGGCGCACCTAACCCCACGGCCCTGGGGGCGACGACTGCCCGACGGCGCGCCCTGCTCGCCCTCGGCGGGGTACTGGTGCCGGGTGCCCACGTCGGGGTCCCACGCGCGCCAGCCCCGTCGACGGTCGCTGCCCCATGGTCCGCGCCCCGGCCAGATGCACTGCTCGAGGCAGCGATCACGGCGGTCCCGCGGCCATCCGGGTCGGTCGGCGTCGCCGTGCATCACCTCGCGACCGGGCAGGGTGCAGCCATCGACGCCGATGTGATCGCCCCGCCGGCGAGCCTGTTCAAGCTCGGGATCATGGTGGCGGTCATGCGCGACCTGGAAGCGGGGCGCATCGCGGCCGGGATGAGCCTCGACGTCCTCGAAGGCGACTGGGCGCCGGGTGCCGGCATCCTGCAGGACCACATCGGGCAGGCGGTGACCGTGGCCGAGGCGTTGCGCCTGATGATCGGGATCTCGGACAACGTCGCCGCCTTCGTGCTTCTGCGGGCCATCGGGTCGCGGCGCCTCAACGACTGCACGGCATCGCTTGGGATGGCCCGGACGCGCTTCTACGTGGACGACCGCCCAGACGAGACGTCTGCAGGCGACGTGGCCGCAATCCTTGCCCGAATCGCGACCGGTGAGGCCGCGGGACCAAGCTCGACGCGCGCGATGCTCGACCTCTTGTCGCAGCGCCAGCCGGCCGCGTGGATCCGCCAGGCATTGGGCGATCGCGTTCCGGTCGCGCACAAGAGCGGCCAGCTGCCCGGCGTGCGCAACGACGCGGCAATCGTCCCGACGCCGAGTGGGCCGTACGTGATGGCCGTGCTCACGCATGGGCTGTCCGACGACGCCGCTGGGGAGCGGTACGTCATCGACATGGCGCGTGCGGTCGATCACCACCTCGCGGGCGAACGGTAGGGGGGTTGCGGTCGTACTCGCCCCTCTCCCGTCGCAACGGGGCAGGGGTTGAGGTCGTACTCGCCCCTCTCCCGTCGCAACGGGGGAGGGGTTGGGGAGGGGGATCTCCAGGCAGGAGAGGGGTTCGGCCACGCACGCGCGCCGCGGGGTAGCCTGCACGCGCCAGCTCGTGGGTGGCACGGAAGGAGCTCCGCATGAAGATCATCGACGTCCGCGTGGCCGTGCTTGGTGACCGGCCCGACGACCCGAACGCCTTCGACTCGCTGTGCTCGCCCATCGTCCGGATCGTCACCGATGCTGGCATCGACGGCTACGGCCAGGTCGAGTCAAGCAAGCCATACCTCAAGCCCCACATCCTGTACTACCGCGACGCCTTGCTCGGGATGGACCCGACCGACGTCGAGCGCTGCATGCTGCGGATCCGCCGCCGGGGCAGCTTCAAGCCGTGGGGCGCGTCGGTTTCGGCGATTGAGATGGCGCTCTGGGACGTCGCCGGGAAGGCTGCGAATCTCCCCGTCCACAAGCTTCTTGGCGGGAAGGTGCGCGACCGCGTCCGCGTCTACAACGGCAACGTGCGCTTCCCCCTGCGCGACCAGTCTCCCGCCGCGTATGCCGAGAACATGCAAAAGATGAAGGAAAGCCCGGAAGGGTTCACCATCATCAAGCAGGGCGTGGGCTACCACTCCGCGATGCCCGGCAACGTGCCGAACTTCTCGTACAGCTACGACTGGAGCCAGCCAGATGACCCGAGCCGTGGCGGGTTTGCCGGTTCGCGCGGGCTCCTGACCGAGCAGGGCCTCGACCACATCGTCCGCTGTGTGGAGGCGATGAAAGCGGTCACCGGGGATGCGATCGGCCTTGCGCTCGACTGCGGCCCCGGTTGGACAATCCCCGACGCCATCCGACTCGGGCGCGCCGTCGAGCCGTACAACATCATGTGGATCGAGGACATCCTGACCGGCGATTACGTGCCGTGGGTGAACGCCTCCGCGTACCGTGAGGTCACCCAGGCGACGACCACCCCAGTCCACACCGGCGAGCAGATCTACCTGCGCCACCACTTCAAGGAGCTGTTCGAGAAGCAGGCGGTGCGCGTGGTTGGCCCCGATCCGGCCGATGTCGGGGGCATTGCGGAGCTCAAGTGGGTGGCGGAGTACGCCGACCTGCACGGGATCTTGATGGCGCCGCACGGCACCCTGGACGGTGTGATCGGCCTCGCGGCGCTCGTGCAGGTGAGTGCAACGCTGCCCCACAACTACATCGCCTTCGAATACCCGGTGGCGCGCCCATCGTGGTGGTACGACATCGTCGACGGCCTGCCCGACCCGATCGTGAAGGACGGCTTCATCGACGTGTGGGATCGCCCCGGCCTTGGCGTGACCTTCCGCGTCGACGCGGCGAAGGCGCGACTGCACGCGAGTGATCGCGGCTTTTTCGACTGATCGCTCCGTGTTGAGGTCGTGCGCGCCCCTCTCCCGTCGCAGCGGGGGAGGGCTAGGGGGAGGGGGCCGTACTCGCTCCTCTCCCGTCGCAGCGGGGGAGGGGCAGAGGGAGGGGGCCGTACTTCCCCCCTCTCCCGTCGCAGCGGGGGAGGGCTAGGGCAGGGGGCCTCTCTTCGGCTATGGCAACCCCGCGAGGCGAACGATGCGGTCCAGGGAGGCGGCGAGCGTTGCCTCGTCGCCCCACGGCGGTGTCGCTCCGGGTTGCCCGGCACCGGTCGTCGGCATCACCTCAACACTGACCCCGGCGCCGCCGGCAAACCGCACCCACTCGGCGATCGCGCTGTCCTGGTGACCGCCGACGGACGCCCCCGGCACGATGATCACTGGCGGTAACGCGACATCCGCAGTGAAGCGTGCGGAGTAGCGGATGTATCGCGGCAGCTCACGGTCCACCGGTCCGAGCCCGACGGCTGCCTCGGCGAGCCATCCCGGCAACCCGAGGTCCGGCAGTTCCCGGCGCACGGCGAGCAGGTCCAGGACCGGCGCAACGAGCACGACACCCCCGACGCGGCGTTCCACGGCAGCGTTCCGCTGCGCGATCCGGTCGGAGATTGCGCTGCCCCAGGGGGCGCGACTGTCCACACGCACGCCGGCCCAGTCCATCGGCACGTCAGCGGCCTCATCTGCCACCGCGCGCATCGTGATCGCGGCGGCGAACCCGGCGCCAACGACGATTGGCCCGCGGCGAACGTCCCCCCGCTCCCGCCGCGACGGGGAAGGGGGCGGGGGGGGTGGAGGTGGGGGCGATGCAGCAGCCATGCCGGTCTGATCGCGCGCTCGCAGGCCCGCGAGAAGCGTGCGGACGGCGAGGACCTGCCGCTCCACGCGTGGATCAGGTGCGATGCCAGCGACGATGACGTCCACCCCGCGCGCTGCGAGCCGAATCGCCGCACACGCGTCCTCCTCCGACCCGACCGGCACCACGGCGACGACGGCCGAGCCTGAAGGCTGCGCAGCCGTGGCCGCTCCCGCAACGTCGCCCCGACCTTGGGTCGCCCGGTCTGCACCGTGCTGTGGAGGGGCGTAGCGTCGCAGCGAGGCCACGGGCGCACCGGCGAGCGTCCCGGTAAGGCGTACGGGGAGGCGCGTCGCCACGATGGCCGGGTCGACATCCAGCCCGCCGTCAGCGCCGTTGCACGCGACCAGTTCGCCAGCTGGCGCTCGCCCTGCCGTGTCGGGTTCCATGTCCCGAGCGAAAGCCCCGGCCGGTGGCGGCGACGGTCGTTCAAGGTGTACGTGCACCGTCGCGACGCCGCCTTGCCCAACGGCGACGCCCGGCATGACCCACGCGACGAGTCGGGCAAACGGCGACGCATCCAGCGGACGGTCGACGACCACCGGCACGAACCCGGGTGCGGCCGCGACGACCCGGTAGCGCCCGGCGTACAGGCCACCGAGCACATAGCTGCCAGACGCATCCGAACGTGATTCCACCACGTTGCCCTCGGCGTCAGCGACCAGGACGACCGCGCCCGGGATTGGAATGTCCTGCAGGGACCACCCCTCACCGCCCTCAACACACGAGCGAACCGGGGTCCCTGGGGCCGCGGGCGTCCGGCCTGCTGGGGGGTAGGGGGTGGGGACCGTACTGCCCGTATCCCCGGCACCCGTCAAAGGGCAGGGAGTGGGGGCAGTGGTGCGCCAAGTCACGCGCCCTTCGATTGACCCTGGCAGGTCCGCATTGGGGTCTCCCGAACTGACCAGCACCGGCGCCCCGGCCCGAAGGCGCGCCTCAAGCACGTTTCGTGCGGGCCACGTTGCATCAAGCCGTCCGCTCGCGACCCAAGCCATCGACCCGATGACCAGCAACGCGGTCGCCGACGCGGCCCCGGCGCGGATTCCCGAGCGCACTGCCTGCGCGATGCCCCGCCTTCCGGCTCCCGCGGCGGAATGGCTATCGACGCGCCTCCTCCCGGGGTCGTCCTCGGCGTGAGGGGTTGCCAAGAGCCCCTCTCCCGTTTTCATTGTTCCGCCGTATGGCTCGTTCCTTTCGCCCATCCGTCTCTGGGCGCGGTGTCGCATGTCGTCGTCCCTCCTCCCTGCCGCGCCATGGGGGTCGGGGTTGGGGTGGGGGTACTCCGGGGCAATGGGTGAACTCGTAGCCGACTGCGTCGCATCGCTCGGCGGTGGGGACATCGCCGCAATGATGCCCGTCAGGCGCCGTTCGGGTTGCCGCGCGCCCCGGCGTCGACCGCGCGAGGCTTGCCCGCAACCTGATCGTCACCTATGCTGCCCGCGGTCGCGAGGGGAACGGTGCGACCGGAGGGACTACACGTGATGGTTGCAGGGCACGAGCGCACCTTGGTGGCTGCAAGGCCAAGCGAACCGCCTGTTGGGGCAAACCCGTCGTCCATGGACACGAACCCTCGTTCACGTCGGGGCTGGTTTCGGACGCTAGGGGCGACGGTTGGCGGCGCCTTTCTCGTCGCATGCGGTGGTGAGGCGGCGCCGGCCGCACCCGCCGCCAAGGTCGAACCAACGAAGGCACCCGCGGCCGCACCGACCGCTGCGTCCATCGCCACTAGCGCACCCGCGACTGCGGTGCCCAAGGCAAAGGGACCGGCCGTCGAGGTGAACTTCAACACGTGGTACGACGCCGTCATCCCGCCGACCCAACCGCTGTTCAAGCAGTTCGAGGAGGAGTTCAACGTCAAGCTGACGGTGGACCTCAACCCCTCCAACCGCGACACCGCCAAGTACACCGCGTGGTATGCCTCCGGCACCGCGCCTGACGTCGTCTGCGGCGACAACTTCATCTGGAGCAAGTTCTACAACGCCAACGCGATCCTCGAGATCAGCGACTACCTTAAACGGGACAAGATCGACCTCAAGAAGGACTACGTCCTGATGGGGAGCGAGATTTGGTGCGGCAAGACCTACGCCTTCCCGTTCGATGCTGACCCGCGCGCGGTGTACTACAACAAGACCCTCCTGAAGCAGGCCGGCGCCAAGGACCCGTGGGACGACCTGAAGGGCGAATGGACCCTCGAGGACATGGAACAGGCCATGCAGAAGGTCGCACGGGTGACCGGCAACGCAGGCACCGACGTCTACGGGGTCCGTACCGACGCATGGGCCATGAGCGAGAGCAACGGGATGTTCGTCTGGACGTTTGGCGGCACGTGGGCCGACTTCGACGCCATGAAGTACACGCTCGACAGCAAGGCGTCGCTCGATGCCCACGAGTACATCAAGGGCTGGTACGACCGGAAGTACGTGATGCCAAACGCGGTGCAAACCGAGTTAGGGGGCGGCGAGAAGGCTTTTGGGCAGGGCCGGGCAGTCTTCCGCATCCGCGCCGCCGCGGCCCACAGCCAGATCCGCAAGGAAATCGGCGGCAACTTCGAGTACGACATCGCGCCGTTCCCGGGCCGTGCGAAGGGCCAACCGGGCGTGACAATCGTCTCCGGCAACCCGCATACCGTCTCAAAGACCACCAAGGTGCCCGACCAGGCGTACGACCTCATCCGTTGGCTCGGTGGCCCGGTCGTCCAGAACCATTGGGCGAAGGAGAAGATCCAGCTTCCCACCCTCAAGTCGGCGCAGGCAGAGTACGTCCGCGACCCGAAGTTGCATACCCAGGTCTTCGCGGACTCGTACAAGGTGCCGTATGGCATTCACTTCCGGCACGACAACACCCGTCGTCACTATGACGAGTACGCCAAGGAGATGAACGAGGTCTTCGCCGGCGCCAAGACGATGGCCGACACGCTCAAGTCGTTCACCGCCAGGATCAACAACGAGGTGGAGTACGGCAGCTGCCTCCCGTACAAGGGTTCCATCGTCCCAATCAAGCCGTAGTGGTCAACCCCCCTCGTTCCGTTTTTCTTCCCACCGTATGCGCTCGTTCCTCGCGCCTGCGAGTGTTCCCGCCTCACCCCGCTTCCGTCTCAGCGGGGGTCGTTCACGGGGCAAATCGACCACCTGACGAAGGAGGGTGGACGCTTTCGTTGGGGAGGGGCCCTCCCTCCCCAACATGCTCCCCGACCTCCGACGCTACGCGCTGTGCACCTCCTGCACCATCGTGATCCCGCGCGGGTTTCGTGGCACGTTTCCGAGGTCCAGCGCGCGGAAAAGGTCGTGCTCGAAGCCGGCAATCGTGGCGCGTCCCGCGGGGATCGTGAGGCCCCCAGTCTTCACCGACGCGGGCCACGCCAGGTGGTAGCTGCGTGCCGGGCGTGACGGGAACACCTCGGGATCTGCCAACCGGAGCCGTGCGACCGCCTCACGATCGAGCGCGACGCCAAGGCCTGGACCAGTCGGTACCTTGATGTACCCGCCCTCGACGCGCAGCGGGTCGACGATCAAGTCGTCCTGCCAAATGTGCATGCACGTGATTGCTGGCCACTGCGCATGCGTCGCGACCGCGCCCGCTTGCACCGTCCACGCCGTCGTCAAGCCGGTGCCAACGAGCTGCAGCCAGAAGGGCTTGTTCGCCGTCGCCGCCACCTGCGCCTGGTTCGCGAGCGCCGCCGCGCCGCCGCCGACCACGAACCCGTCGCACACGTCCTCGTGGAGCGCTGTCACGATCGGCGGGCTTCCGTAGTGCATCGCAATCGCGAACCGGACCTGGTCCCGGATACGCACGTTGCCGGCGACGTCACCCTGCGGGATCGGGGTCTCGATGATCTGGAGCTGCGGAAATCGCTCCAGTTCCTTGAGGTATGGCACTGCAAAGCCCGCGTTCGCCAGCCCTGCATTGAAGTCGAGATCGATGGTCGCGCCGTCCGGGAGGACGTTGGCGAGGGCGTCGAGCTGACCGATTACGTCGCGCCACGGGCGCCCCTTGAGTTTGAAACACGTGTAGCCGAGGCCAACCGCCAACTCTGCCTCCGCGACCCACTCTGCGTCGTCGAAGTCGAGGCACCACCACGAGATCGGCGCCGCGTCGCGGACTTGCTTGCCGAAGAGGGCATGGGACGGCACCCCCGCCTGATGTCCGGCCGCATCCCAGATGGCCATTTGGAGCCCGCAGCCGAGGGTGTCGTCCCAAAGGAGCGAGAAGACATTTCGGCCGACGACGCGCGCCACGGCCTCCCGTGGCACCCCTCCCCACGTGTACTGGATGATCGTCTCGCCTACGCCGGTCACGCCGGAAGCCAGTTCCACCTCGCAGACCTCGATCAGCGACCAGTCGCCGCTCAAGCGAGGCATGTGGACATCGTGGCGCGCGGTAAAGGGGTCCTGGATACGTGTGAACCGCACCGCGGTAATGATCGCGCCGCCGTCATGCGCGCGTGCGGAATGCGTACCGTTGCTGCTTGGCATCTCGTTCGACCTTCTCCGACCGGCAGTTCACGCGGCGATTGCCTGCGTTGCACTGTCGGTCGCCCTGCACTTGTACCCGCGGGCGCCCTACCATGCGTCGCCTGGCAGGGGAATTCGTCGCCCCTTCGTCCTCCCGCCGTCTGCCCATGTCGCTCAGTTCCCTGCCCATTGCCCGTCTGCGAGAGTCTGCCTCCCACTTTCCGGCCCCCTAGCGCGCACAGAGGAACGAGCGCATACGGTGGCGACACTGAAAACAGCAGGAGGGTGACGCCCTCTCGCCTATCCGTACGCAATAGGAGCGCACGGGAATGCCACGGACGCCTACAGGGCGAGGAACGAGCCTACGATGGCTGCACCCAATGGAACTCAGGCACGGCGCGCACCGAACGTCGTCATCGTTCTCGCGGACGACCTGGGGTTCGGCGACGTCGCCTGCCTCAATCCGGCCTCCCGCATCCCGACGCCCTCATGCGACGCGCTTGCACGGCAGGGCATGCTCTTCGTTGACGCCCATTCCGGGAGCGCAGTGTGCACGCCCACGCGCTATGGGTTGCTGACCGGTCGATACGCATGGCGGTCGCGGCTGACTCGTGGCGTCCTGTGGGGGTATAGCGCACCGCTGATCGACCCGCACGTCGTGACGCTGCCGCAGTTGCTCCAGCGTGAGGGGTACCGCACGGCGGCGATCGGCAAATGGCACCTGGGCCTCGAGTGGTCACGCCGCGTCGGGTTCGGGTCATGGCCCGACAACGTCGACACCCCGGATAGCGACCCGTCGGCCATGATCGACTTCACCGGGCCGATCCTGCGGGGACCGCAGACTGCCGGGTTTGCCCGGTCGTTCGTGCTGCCCGCGTCGCTGGATATGGCGCCCTACTGCTTCATTCGGGACGGGGTGCTCGTGGCGCCACCAACGGAGCGATGCGAGGATTCCCCCCGACCGCAGTTCTGGCGCTGCGGCCCGATTTCGCCGGGCTTCACCCACGCCGGCGTGATGCCCCGCTTGGTGAGCGAGGCGTGCGAGTTCATTTGGGATCATCGGCGCAATCAACCAGACCAGCCCTTCATGCTCGCGTTCTACCCCACGCTGCCCCATTACCCGCACGTGCCGAACCGCCCGTTCGCCGGCGCGAGCGGCTGTGGCGACTACGGCGACGGCGCGGTTGAGTTTGATGCCGCGGTCGGGGCGATCCTTGCCACGCTTGATGCGACCGATCAGGCGAGCGACACGATCGTCATCGTCACGAGCGACAACGGCGCCGACTTGTCTGGCGGGCAGGCCGGCTTCGGGCACGCCTCAAACAGTTGGTGGCGCGGTCAGAAGGCGGACATCCACGAGGGCGGGCATCGCGTACCGTTTGTCGCACGGTGGCCCGGCGAGATCCCGGCGGGCACGGTGTCGGACGCGACGATCAGCCTGACGGACGTCTTCGCGACGGTGGCAGACGTGGCGGGCGCGACGCTGCCCGCCGGCGCGGCGCCAGACAGCGTCAGCTTCCGCGCGATCCTCGAAGGCGCGCCACCGGCGACGCAGGTGCGGACGTCGATCGTCCACCACAGCATGAACGGCACGTTTGCGCTTCGGTCCGGTCCGTGGAAGCTTTCGACCGCCCTCGGCACCGGTGGGTTCACGGCGCCGCGCGACATTGACGCGACGCCAGGCGGGCCGACCGGGACGCTCTTCCATCTGGGAGACGACCCGCAGGAAGCGGTCGACGTGTTCCTTGAACAACCCGATGTCGTGGCGCGCTTGCAGGTCGACCTAGTGGGTGTCCGGACGAGGTAGGTCGCACAACCGGCCCCGGTGTTCCTCCGTCCTCCTGCCCCGAATCTGACGTTGCCATCGGGGTGTGCGATCCCGGCCCGGCAGCCGCACCTGCTCGTACTCACGGGTTCGACTGGCCCATTGAAGCGAATGGACGCGACGGTCCAGCGGAATGGGGTCCGGTATCGTCGGGGTCGATGGGCGAGGCACGGTGACCCTACACGAACAAGCCATCGGTACCTGAGACGTCACAGCGCACACCGCCCATACCCCGTAGGACCCCCTTCACCTGCGAAACGGCCCTCGCGAGTCTTGATCGACCTCCTCCGCCGAGTACAACCTCCTCAGCGAAGCGCCTCCGTAGGAGGAACTGAGAGGCGCTGCGCTACGGATTACGAAGCGCCAGAGGGGCTAGCTGCCCTGCGAACTGCCCTCGCCGAGTACGACCTCCTCACGGATTACGAAGCGGGAGAGGGGAGTACTGCCGCTGCGTCGATGCGGCGAAGGAGGTCCAGCAGGCCCGAGGAACGATGGCATTCGGTGGGACACATGAACATGCAACCTCCTGCAGCGATCGCCAGCCCGCTGTTCTGGCGTCGCTATCTCACGCTGTCGTTTGTGATCTTTTCGGGGTTTGTCGCGCTCGGGTCGGCCGGGCCGTTCCAGGCGCTCTACGCTGTGTCGCTGGGCGCGTCGCTCGGGCAGGTCGCTCTGATCGCGGGCGGGTACACGACCGTCGGACTGTTCGCTGGCCTCGGTTGGGGGCGAATCGCAGACGACCCCCGATGGCGCGTCCCGATGATCTCAACCGCGCTTGCGACGATGGCGGCGGTCGTCCTGGTCGAGGCCGCCGTCTCGATGGTGGCCCCGGCCGACCTCCCGGCGCCGGTCGAGCCGTGGATGCTGCTGGTGCCGTTGCGCCTGATTGAGGGCACCGCATGGTCGGCTTCGCAAGTTGCGTCGATGGCCATGATGGGCGACCTGCTTGCGGGTGACGCACGCCGCCCCCGGCTCGTGAGCGCGTACCGCATGTCCGGGAGCCTTGCCTTCAGTGTCGCGATCGTGGTCTCCGGCACGGTTGCACAGGGCGTTGGGTATGCGGGCAGCTTCCTGGTCGCCGCGGCGACGTTCGTGGCGGGGTTCGCGGCGTCGATCTCCCTCCCTCGTGCGGTGACCGCGCCCAACCATGGCGGCCCAAGCACCGTTGGTGCCGACCACATCTCCAGGGGCGCTTCCCGGTCGATCCCGCTGCGGGAGATTGCGAGTGGCCCGATGCGGCCCGTGCTGCTGTTGGCGCTCGCGTTCGGGCTCCCGTTCTCCATGGTGTACGGCGTATGGCCAATCTGGGTAGCAAACGACCGCGGGTTCGGCCAAGCGGCGTACTCGCAACTCTGGGGATTGGCGGCGTTCGTCGAGGTGCCATGCATGGTCGTGGCAGGGTGGCTCATCGCCCGCATCGGAGCCCCGCGCACCTTTGCGACTGGGATGGCGGTATTTGCCGCAATCTACGTGGCCTACTTCGCCGCGCCATCGCTGCCCATCCTTTTCGCCGTGCAGGCATTGCGGGGCTTCGGGTTCGCGGCGTACACGGCGACGTCGCTGACAATGGCAATCGAGTTGGCGCCGCCGACGGCACGTGGGCGCGCGTCGGGCCTCTACCAGTCGGCGCAGGGCCTAGCGCAGATTCTCGGCAACTGGGTTGGGCCACCACTCGCGGGTGTGGCGGGCTACCCGCTGGTGTTCGGCATCGCGGCGGTCGCCGTGGCGGCGGGCGCGGCGTACGCAATGAGGCTTGCGCGACCCGATGCGGGCGCCGTCGCTGAGGCGAGTGGTCACGGAGCGTGAACGACGGGGACCGTCGTCTTGCGAGTGCTTGCCCCTTGCCACTCTCCCGGAGTACCCGCTTCACCCCCAGTGCCCCCTCCCCCTGCCGAGAGAACCCCCTCCCCAACGAACGCGCCGACCCTCCTTCGTCGGTTGGTCAACAGCTTGCGCCTGAGTAGGAGGACCCTGCCCCGAGAACGGCCCCCAGGCGCGGCAGGGAGAGGGACGAGCCTACGATGAGCGCCCCCTAACCAACGGAAGCGTCCAGATCCGGAGTACCCCCTCCCCAACCCCGACCCCTCTAGCAGGCGAGGAACGAGCATACGGTGAGAAAATGAAAACGGGAGAGGGGCTACTGCGACGGAGGCGCTTCGCTTCGGAGAACGACGGGTGTGAGGTTGCCGCACCGACTATCCTGAGGCGCATCAACGAAGGACCGATCGTGACCAACGAGATCCCTGACTGGCTGAATGCCACCCTCGCGGCTGACGCCACGGGCGGACGGCATGTGGTGCTGCCCGGCATCCTGCGTCCGCTTCGCCGCGACTGGCGCGTGATCGGCCCAGCTTTCACCGTGCAGGCCTCGACCGACGACAACCTCGCCGTGAACCGGGCCGTGAAGGCGCCGCCACCGGCCGGCAGCGTGCTCGTCATTGGCGGTCACCTTGGGTCGCGCACCGCAACCGTTGGCGACCTGATGGCGCACGAGTTCCGCAACCTTGGCGTCGTTGCGATCGTCACCGACGGCCTTGTCCGCGACGCCCAGGAGCTGCGCGCGCTCGGCCTGCCCACTTGGTGCCGTGGGGCGACCCCCATCGCCTCCGCCAAGCACGACCCCGGGCGCGTCGGATCCGGCACCGTGATCGGCGGCGTCCCCGTCCACGACGGAGACCTTGTCATCGCGGACGACGACGGTGCAGTCATCTGGCCCGCCGCCGAGCTGGACGTGCTCCTCCGCGCCGCAATCGCCAAGCACGAGGCCGACGACGCCCGCATGGCTCGGCTGCTCGCCGCGGCGCCGCGCCAAGGGTCCCGCCAATGACTGCACCGGCGACCCGAGTGGGGGCACGCGACCTTGAACGCCGCATCGCCCGCATCCTTGGCGCCACCGGCGTTCCGGACGCGGATGCGGTGATCGCGGCGGCACACCTCGTCGAGGCCGACCTCCGTGGCGTCCACTCCCATGGCACGATCCGTGTCCCCACCTACGTGCGCGAGCTCCGCAGCGGCGCAACCAACCCGCGCCCGAACGTCCACCTGGCGGTCGACCATGGAATGCAGGTCACCGTCGACGGCGACAACGGCCTCGGCATGGTCGTCGCGCACCGTGCGAATGACGTGGCCATCGCGCGGGGCCGCGAACACGGTATCGCCGCCGTCGCCATCCGGGGCTCGAACCACTGCGGCACGATGGCGTACTACACCACGCGCGCCGTCGCGCATGGCCTCATCGCCATCGCCACGACCAACGCAGGGATCAACATGACACCGACGGGCAGCGGCGAGAAGCTCGTTGGCAACAACCCGCTCTCGATTGCCGTCCCGTCGCGTCGCCCATGGCCGCTCGTCCTTGACATGGCGACGAGCCTCGTGGCTGGTGGCAAGCTCGACGTTGCCAAGGCGCGAGGGGAGGCGATCCCGCTTGGGTGGGCGCGCGACGCCGCCGGGAACCCCACCACCGATCCTGCCCTCGGCCGTGCGGGCTCGCTCGAACCAGTCGGTGGACCGAAGGGGTACGGCTTGGCGGTGATGCTGGACATCCTCGCGGGCGTCCTGTCCGGCGGGCGGTTCGGTGCGGGTCTCGGCGCACCCGGGAGCGCGCAGTTCCTCCTCGTCATTGACGTGCGTCGCTACCTGCCACTGGACGAGTTCCTGGAGCGAATCGACGCCCTCGTGGACCAGCTGCACGGCGCCGCGCCGCTCCCCGGGGTTGACCGCATCGTCGTCGCCGGCGAGATTGAGCATGCGCTGCAGATCGCGCGGGAACGCGACGGCATCCCGCTCGACGCGCCGGTGCTGGAGGCGCTGGGTGCGGTGGAGCGCGACCTTGGGTTGGGGGACGGGTAGGCCCCGCCTCGGCGTGCGCCTGAACCCGCTGGACCTTGGGAGGCGCGGCCTAACCCCCGTAGCCCAAGGGGACACGGGCCTAACCCCCCTAGCCCCCGCTCACTGTGAGGGACGGGGGGAACCCGCCTCCGCGACGTGCTTGACCCCTACACTGCGTCAGGACACGCACCATGGCCGAAACCACGCTCGCCGGGTTCCTCCGCGTCGCCGCCGCGATTCCGCCGGTCCGCGTCGGGGACGTCCGCGCCAACGCCACGGCCACGCTCGATCTCTGGCGGCGCGCGCACCGTGAGGGGGTCCACGCCGCGTGGTTTCCCGAGCTCGGCCTCACCGGGTACACCGCGGGCGACCTCTTCCACGACGCCACCCTCCGACTCGCGGCCGACGACGCCGTCGCATGGCTGGCCCAGGCATCCGTCACTGAGGCGCTTGACCCGGTGATCGTGGTCGGGGCGCCGGTTTGGACCCACCTCGGGGCATACAACTGCGCGGTTGCCATTCAACAGGGTCGCGTGCTCGCCGCGATCCCGAAGACCTACCTGCCCAGTTACGGCGAGTTCTACGAGGCCCGCCATTTTCGCAGTGCCCGTGAGCTCCCTTCCGGGGCGATGGCACGCGTCGGTGGCGCACGCGTCCCGTTCGGCACGGACGTCCTCATGCTGGCGACCGCTGGCGGCGGGGCAGACGATGATGCGGAAGGCTGCCTCATCGGCACCGAGATCTGCGAGGACGGGTGGGTTGCCATCACGCCGGCCGCCAGGCACGCCGCCGCCGGGGCGCTGGTCGTCGGCAACCTCTCCGGCAGCCCCTTCTCCGTCGGTCGGGGCGAAGCGCGCCACCGCACCTGCTGGAAGCAGTCTGCCCCCAACCTGATCGCCTACGTGTACGCCGCCGCTGGGCCGGGCGAGAGCAGCGCCGACCTCGCCTTCGACGCCCACGGCATGGTCTACGAGGCCGGCGACCTCCTCGCCGAGTCGAAGCGCTTCGCGCGCGAGGCCCAGCTCGTCGTCGCCGATGTCGACCTCGAAGCCCTGCGCCGCGCTCGAGCCCGCACGGGGACCTTCGGCGACGCCGCCCCGACCGCGACGCCCGACTACCGCCACATCCCGTTCACCCTGGGCACTCCCCCGACTCCCGCCGCACCCGGGGAGGGGCAGGGGGTTCCCCCCTTCGCTCGCAGGGAAGCGGGGCTACGGGGGGTTGGCCCGTCGGCGTTCCGGACGGCCAAGTCGCGGGGCCAGATCCACGTCGCCCTGCCGCTGCGCCGCACCGTGG
>CAILQO010000569.1 GCA_903836285.1 uncultured Chloroflexota bacterium | reverse complement strand
CGCCGGCCCACCCGTCGACGCCGTGCCAGACCCTCGCTTGGCGCGCGAGCGAACCGAGGACGTGTGGTTGCCGGGTGGGTCGAGATTCTTCCTCTCGAACGCCAATTGAGAGGCGCTTCGCTGAGGAGGATGTATTCGCCCGTCGCAACGGGGGAGGGGTTCAGGTAGCCCTCAGTTATCCGAGTATTCGCCCACCGCAGTGGGGGCCGTTCACGGGACAGATTGACCACCCGACGAAAGAGGGTGGACGCTTTCGTTGGGGAGGGGGCCTCTCCGGGGGTGAGCTCGGGGAGGGGGCCTTCCCGGCCAAGACTGGTGCGCCGATCCGGGAGACATGATTGTCGCACCGACCACCATCACCGTTGATGATCGGCGCATCGTGGTGGTGCGTCACCCCGACGAGAGGCACGCCAAGCGCGGCGGCATGACCTGGAGGTACACGCTGGATCAGATGGTGCCTTCCTCGCAGGTGCCGGATCCCGGACCACCTGTCACGGTGCTCACTTCCGATCGCTACGCCCACTTCTCCTCGCTTTCGAACCACGTTCCTGTCCAGTACCGCAACGGTCTGCGAAGCATGTTCCGAGCGGTGATGGGCCGGAACCCGGACCACTACTTCGACGGGGGCCTGATGCTGCATGCATCCGGTTCCAGCCGATCGGAGGCGCTCGCTACCGCCATCTCCTGCGGCGGGACCTACGGGTACGTCGATTTCGACGTGTGGCTACCGGACGGCGCGAAGCCCGTGTGGTCGGCGAGGTATCCGGGAGGGATCCACCCGACAGACCGCCCGGGCGTCTTTGCGATCTCGTCCCGCTTCAAGTTCCAGGGGGAAGCGAACTCAAGCGAGCGTATCGGTTTTCTTGCGCGGTGAGAATGGGATGGCCAGCGTGTCAAGGCACTGGCGGATCGCCGGGTAGGTGGCTGGAGCACCGTGTTCGGGCTACCGCGGCGCGCTGAGCAACCCGTTCGCCAGTGGCAGGTCGACGACGACCCAGCGTGGGTGCCCTGGCCGGACGTCATGCCCGAGGCGCAGCCGGATCTGTGACGGGCACGCATCAAGCCAGTCGCTCGCCATTCGAGGCCGCCAGACGCGCCCCGGCAACCAGCGATGCGGCCACGCGTGTTGGATTGCAGGAATTCGCGCACCCGGGAGTCGACGCAGGTTGGAGCGGGGGACGGGACTCGAACCCGCGACAGTCTGCTTGGAAGGCAGGCACTCTACCAACTGAGTTACCCCCGCCAGTCGGTGCCGGCAGTATACCGACGCCCGTCGTTCGCACCCTCACCGGGCGGTCGGCGTCTCCGCCAGCACCGTCGTCAGGTCGCCCGGCGTTGAGGTGGCGGCCCCCGCTTCACGGGCGAACGCGGCGCGCAGGTAGTTGACCACGTCCCACCGTTCGTCGTCGGTCAGGACATCGCGCCACGCAGGCATTGGGCGACCGGCGACCCCATGCGTGATGAACCACCACAACTCGCCGTCTGGGTGCTGCGGCACGTGTGCGTTCAGGTCCGGCGGAGGTGGTCGGATCGCCGCCGCGGCGGCACCGTCACCCTTGCCGGTAATCCCGTGACAGGCGGCGCACGACCCGAGGTAGATGATCCGCCCACGCTCGAGGGACTCCGGGGTTGCCGCCAACGGGTTGCGGCGTGCGCGCGCCTCCATCGGCACCTGGCGCAGCGACGCAATCGCACCCTGGTCGAATGCCGGCACGTCGTAGGCGATCGCCGGGAAGGTCGCGCGCACGTCGTCCCGGCCATCACGTCGCACGATCGCCTCAACCTCGTAGGTCCCGGACATCGACACGGCACCGGTCCCAGCCGCAAAACTCCCGTCGGAGCGGGGCGCCAGGCGCACCTCCGCCTCGCCCATCTCGTGGTCGGTCATGCGCACCACCAGTCGGGCCGACGCGGCGGGCAAGGGGCCGGAACGGTCAATCGCCCACAGCGTCGCCACGTTGTAGCCGGGCTGGCCGGGGTTGAGCCGGAGGCGTAGGCGAACCCCATCCGCGGTCACGTCGCGAAAGGTGCCACGCGTCGCCTCAGCAAACGCCTCCCTGGCCGGCGGCAGCTGGGTCACTGCCCCGCTCACCAGCAGGACACCCATCATCAGCACTTCGACGACGCCGCTGACGGCCTCAAGGACCGCGACGGCGCCGGGAGCTGGCACCCCCGACGCGCGAGCCAGCGCCGCCTCGCGTGCGAGCGCCGGTCGCGTGTAGATCGCATTCACCGCGGCGACGGCGAGCAGTGCGCCCACCAGTGCCAGCTTCAGCAGGAGGGCCCAACCGTGGGGCGTACCAAGCAGCGCGTCAACGCTGCCGACGAGAACCCATGCCTGCCACGCGCCGGACAGTGCCACGACGCCGACGCAGGCCGCGGCGAAAGGGGAGAACCGCTCGACCATTGCCGAAGCGAATGATCGAACCACCGCCCCGTCCGCGAGCACTGCCCGGGCACGTGTCACCGTCAGCGTCAGCGAGACCAGGCCGCCGACCCACGCGCCCATCGCCACAACGTGAAGCCAGTCCGCGCCGAGCGCCCCACTCGCGAGCGGTTGGGCGGCGCCGTGGCTGTTCAGGCTCACGGTCACGGGCACGATTGCCCCGAGCATCGTCGCGACCGCCCAACGCCGCCGTCCACGGGTCTGGTCGGGTCGCGCCCGGAGCGCATCACGGGTCGACGCCATCGCCACAGCGAGCAGGACCAGACCGCAGGCCCGGCCGATGGCTACCTGGCCGAAGCGCGTGCTGCCGAGGAGCACCGCGAGCGGGGACCCTGCGCCCAAGCCGTCGGCGAGTACGGCCATGGTATCCAGACCAGCCCCGTCGGCCGCCTGCGCCACGATTGACCACGCCAAGGCAATCGCGCCAAGGGCAACCCCGATGGCGCCCACATTCCACGTTGGTGCGACCAGCAGCGTTGCCCAGTCCCGGTGGCGCCCGAGTGCCGGGCCAAGCACCAGCAGGCCAAACGCCGGGCCACCGACGGCAAGGCTCGCGCTCAGGTATGTCAGGGCACGGAGCGCTGTCCGCGCGGCGGTCGCTTCCGGCGGGACCGCCTCCCCCGTTGCCGCGGCGAGGAAGGCCTCCACCTCCGGCCCACTGCCGATCCCAATCGGGAAGCTCCCCGCCGATTCGTGCCCGTCCACCGACGAGACCGCGCGCCAGGCGATCACATACGCCCCGTCCGGCAGCGGTTCGAGCGGCGCGATTGCCCGGTTCGCGTCGTCCCGCGTGACGGACATGGCCACCGTCTGCAGCGTCGCGCCGGCGGCGGAGAAGACCTGGATGGTCGTGAACCGTGGCTCCGGAGCCTCAGTGAACCAGATGCGAACCATCCCCGGTGCGTCCGGCAGCACCTGCCCGGCCGATGGCTCCGAGCGGACGAGGTAGGCGTGCGCATCCGCCCGACCGGACCACGCGGCAATCGCCCACAGCGCCAGAACCATCGCGACCATGGCTGCCCACCGCCGTCGCCCGCGTCCCAATCCTCCGGCGGAGGCGCACGCCACAGCCACGGGGAAGGTGTGGTGGGGAGAAGCACACCGGCATGCCGCGTGCGCGACGCGGGGTGGTGCACCGATGGCCGTCGGCACCGCTACGACCGATCCCCGCCGGACGGCCCCATCACCACAGGGCCCGAACGGGTGGGCAGCGACGCCAGCAACCGCGCCGCCTGCGTCCGGCTCGTCAAGTGCAGCTTCGCAAGGATGTTCCGCAAGTGGTTCTTCACCGTGAACTCGGACAGCACCAAGCGTTGCGCAATCTCCTTGTTGGTGAGGCGTGCGGCCACGAGCGACAGCACCTCCTCCTCCCGTGCGGAAAGCGATGCGAGTGCGGTGGCCGGATCGATGCCCGGGGTCACCGGCGCCGGGATCGTCGGCGTCCCATGGGCGGCAGCCACCGCAGGGAAATCCCCCGGTTCACCCCGGATTGGACGGTCGCGCGCGAACTCCTTGAGGATCCGCGTCGCCATCCCCCGCGTCAGCGGCGCCTCTCCGAGCGCCAGGCCGCGCAGGAGCACGAGCAGCTCCGCCGTCCGGATGCTCTTGACCAGGTACCCCTGCGCGCCGGCCTTCACCGCCTCGAAGAGCGTGTCATCGTCCTCGTGGACCGTGAGCGCAACGATCGTGACCGCTGGCATCTCCCGTGAGATCGCGCGGATTGCCTCGATGCCGCCGATCCCGGGCATGTCGATGTCCATGAGCACGATGTCCGGCATCGTTTCGCGGATGCGCTCGATCGCCTCCTCGCCGGAGCTTGCCGTCGCGACGACCTCGAAGTCGTCCTCATAGGCAAACAGTCGCGCCATGCCATCGCGGAACAGCGGGTGGTCATCGACGAGGACGACCCGGTACGCCGTCGCCCTGCGTTCGCGCCCACCTCCGGCCGTTTGGTCATCCATCAACGGTCCACCTCCCGTGCGTCATCGGCAGGATCGTCGTCGCCGTCCCGTTCAGGGCCACGCGCGGGAACCACCACCGTGACCCGCGTTCCCCCAGCAGGCTCCGACCGGATGTCGCACGTGCCGCCGAGCGCCTCGACCCGCTCACGCACCATTGCCAGGCCGAAATGACGCCGACCGGTCACAGGCCCGTCGTCGCCACTCGACCGGGTGCCGAAGCCCACACCGTCGTCCGCGACGACCAGCGTCCACCCGCGCCCTCCCGGCAGGCCGCCAGTCGCATCGGGCGACCCCAGTGTCACCTCCACCCGGCGCGCTTGGGCATGCTTGCGAACGTTCGTCAGCGCCTCAATCGCCACGCGCATCAGGTGCAGCTCGTGCCCGGGCGTCAAGTCTGAACTGGCCGACCGCGCGCGTGACGTGTCCTCGACGTGAAAGGAGGCGTCGACCCCTGTGCGGGCGCCGAACTCCTCGACATAGCGGCGCAGCGCTTCTGCAAGGCCATCGGCACCCGGCGAAGGGTTTGCACGCAAGCCGGCAATCGCCTCGCGCACCTCAACGTTCGCACGGTCGCCGCTTGCCCGCAAGTCGCGCAGCTCGGCGGCGGCTTCGACGAGGCGCCCTCGCGTCACCAGCCCTTCAATCGTGTCGACGCGCACCAACAGTGTCGCGATCACCTGCGCCACGCCGTCATGGATCTCGCGGGCGAGCCGTTCGCGCTCCTCCAGGGTGGCGACGCGGCGCGCATCGCGCGACAGCGCCTCGAGTCGGCGGTTCCGTTCGCGGAGGCGTGCCGCCATGCGGTGGATGATGCCGAAGCTGGCCCGCGCGAAGGCAAACGACAGCGTGACCACGATTACCACGGCGAGAGCCGTGCCAACGCCGTTCGGCAGCGAATTCGCCAGGAGCGAGTGCCGTGCCGTCTCGTAGATCCCCGCGCAGACGGCCGGGACCAGAACGGTGAGGACCTCAAGGACCCGCAGGCGCACCCCGGTGTTCGGCGCACGCAGGTCGATGCGCGACAGCGGTGGGGCGATCTTGCCCCTCTCCCGTTTTCGTTCGCCCACCGTATGCTCGTTCCTCGCCTGCTAGGGGGGCGGGGTTGGGGAGGGGGTTCTCTCGGCAGG
>CAILQO010000568.1 GCA_903836285.1 uncultured Chloroflexota bacterium | reverse complement strand
CAAGGTCGCTTGCGGGGTCCATCGGGCTTCTATCTTGTATTCATCACCGCCGAGTCCCAGAAAACCGACGCGCTGGTGCTCAAGCACGGTCAAAACGAGTTCGGACGCAGGGACGTCCAGTAACTCCGCAGCGTCAAGTCTCGCCTCCTCAATGGAGGAAGCCTTGACCAAGGCAATCTTCGGTGCACCGGACAATTGGGCATCGTGGGTTGGCATCACGGACCTCCGATTAACAGGTCAAGTCCGGGAACGCGTGATTGCATTAGGAGTATCGCAGCGAAGGCCGAGCTAATATGTTGGCCCGTCAGCGACGCTCTCCTCGCCCTCGCCAAGTTCAGCGACAACCTCGGATTGCAGCGAAGCTACCGCACTCGCCAAATCTCGGCTTACCTGCCAAATGCCGACGGTGGACGCAAGCTCCGTTCCACCAAGGACCCGCTTGCCCCCGGGACGGCGCTGCCATCTGAAATAGCCCAAGCCCATCCCAGCTACAACGTCGCGCTCAAGCACGTATTGGGCACACGCCTCAATCGATCGTTCCCAGAGTTCCGCTAGGGCTGAGAGCCCACTCGTCTCTATGTCTGAAGTCGGGACCTCGGCAAGCATGGCCGACGCCTGATCGACGGAGATGTCAAAGGCCCCAGCGAGTGCTTGCGCCCACTCTGACGGACGGATATACGTCAATGGGTCATCGATTTGGTCGCCCTGCCCTAGGGCGACACGTTGTTGGGTTGGAACCGCGCCAGCCGATCCAGTCACCCGATCCTCCGTGTCGGTGCAGTATACGCCGCCCTTCCGGCCGTACCTTCGGGCGACGGGCGACAGGCGAAAGATCAAGCGCGGGCAACGCTCGTTTCCTGCACGTCTGGCATCCTGTGAACGGCCGAGGGAGCGACAAACTAGCGTGCCCGACCGGCGGGGAGAACTCGTGCAAGATGCGACTTCGGCGCGCCCGCCGGTGATCGAAACCAGGTTGTCGAACGGTCTGACACTCCTTGTGCGAGAGGCACGTGGCGCGCCGATCGCTACGTTCTGGGTGTGGTACCGGGTTGGGAGCCGTAATGAAGTTCCTGGCACCACCGGTGCTAGCCATTGGGTAGAGCATATGCTCTTCAAGGGCACTGAACGCTTCCCCAAAGGTGTGGCAGACAAGTCGATCGCAGGGTGCGGTGGGGTCCGCAACGGCATGACCTGGCTTGACTACACCACCTACTATGAGACCGTGCCCTCAGACCACTTTGCGCTCGCGGTTGCCATCGAAGCAGACCGGATGGCAAATGCACGGTTCCTCGAGGACGAAGTTGCGAGCGAACGGGGCGTTGTGATCTCGGAGCGCGAAGGGAGTGAGAACCAACCCGGGTACGCACTCTATGAAGAGGTCACTTCCGCCGCCTATCGCCTCCATTCATATGGGAGGCCTGTCGTCGGATTCAAGCACGACTTGCGCACGATGACCCGCGATGACCTTCACGGCTTCTATCGGCGGCATTACGTGCCTGGAAACGCCGTGGCAATCGCCATTGGGGACTTTGACGCGGCTAGCGTCCAGTCCCTCGTAGAGAAAGAGTTCGGCGCAATTCCTGCGGGGGAAGCGCGTCGGTACGAGCCGCCAGAGGAGCCTCCCCAGCAGGGCGAGCGACGGGTGACCGTGCGACGCCCGGGGCCGCTCCCCCTCCTGTCCGTTGCGTATCACGTTCCGGCGGCTGATCACCCTGACACTCCTTCGATCTGGATGCTCGGTGCGGTCCTAGGTGCCGGTCGATCATCGCGCCTGTATCTCGCACTCGTTTCAGCGGGCTTGGCATCGTCCGCGAGTGCGGGGAGTTCCGAGACGGTCGATCCGCACCTCTTTCGACTGAGCGTTACTGCACGACCGGATAGTGATCGTGCGCGAGTGGAGGCTGTCGCGCTTGAGACGGTCGAGGCGGTCGCTCGCGATGGGATTGATCATTCCGAGCTCGCAAAGGCGCGCCGCCAGTTCCGTGCGGGGCATGTCTTCGGTACCGAGGGAATCACCAATCAGGCCAGGTCAATCGGAAGCAGCGCAATCGCCGGCGACTGGCGACGCGCCGACACCTACCTGGATGACCTCGAACTCGTCACGGCCGAGGACGTGCGACGGGCTTGTGCCAAATACCTCGTGGAGCGGAACCGCACTGTCGGATGGTTCATCCCGGAAGGCGAATCACGATGATCGGTCCCGCCACCATGGCTTGGACGCCGGGGACCTCGGTCGGGTCCCGGATTCGATTGCAGCAGATGTCGCTGTCAAACGGGATTCGAGTAGTCGTCCACGAGAACCGGGCCGCGCCGCTTGTCGTGCTGAGACTTGGCCTGCAAGCCTCGAGTTCGCACGACGACCCTGCGATGGCGGGATTGGCTAGCTTGGTGGCCTCGGGACTAAACCGAGGAACTACCACACGTTCGTTTGCGGAGATCAACGCGTTGATCGACGCCGCTGGCATGTCGATTGGTGCGTCGTCGGGGCGTCACCAGTCCTCCGTCGGCGCGAGGTGCCTTGCCGAGGACTTGGGCCTAGCCGTCCAACTTATCGCAGACCTCGCGAGGAACCCGACGTTTCCCGACGACGAGTTCGCGCTGCTCAAGGGGCAAGTCCTGAACGGCCTGCGGCAGGCCGAAAACGACACAGGGTCGGTCGCGCACCGGAACTTCCGCGAACTCTGTTATCCCGAGGGGCATCCGTATCGCCTCCGTCCTCAGGGGTACTTGCTTAGCATTGAGGGAATCGGAGCAGCTGATCTGCGATCAGCACATGCGGCTACATTCGGGGTCAACGGTGCCGTCGTGGTCGTCTCCGGTGACGTCGGGCCTGAGCAGGTTACAGACTTGCTCGAGGAGTCACTCGGATCTTGGTCCCCCGCGGGCGTCGAGCGCGGGGCAATCTCTCAACCCATACGTCCGGCCGCGACGCGGCACGATGCCACGATTGAAGGCAAGGCGCAGTCAGATCTCGTCGTCGGCGTTCCCTGCATTGCTCGCAGCCATCCCGATTTTCATGCCCTTCGGCTGGCGAACCTCATCTTCGGCCGACTCGGAATGATGGGACGGCTTGGTGAAAGTGTTCGCGAGGCGAAGGGACTGGCGTACGGGATCTCGAGCGACCTCGACGCGGGCTTGGGCGCCGGTCCTTGGACGATCCGCGCTGGCGTCAATCCGGCAAACGTTGATGCAGCCTTGGAAGCAATACGTGTAGAGATCGACCGCCTACACCGAGACGGCGTGACAGAAGACGAGTTCGAGCGCGCGCGACGTTTCAGCACTGGCAGCGTCGCGCTTCAGCTGGAATCCAACGACGGCATCGCGAACACGGTCGGAGACATCATCCTCCATGGTCTTGGCCTCGACTACATCGATCGCTATCCGGAGATCGTCGGTGCCGTGACCCTCGAAGAAGTCAATCGTGCCGCGCGACTCCACTTCCCGAAATTCGATGACTTGGTTGTCTCGGTCTGCGGGCCGCCCGTAATGTAGGAGCCTGTTAGGCACTAAGGCACGACCCACTCATTCGTTGGTGGCGAGTTCGATGCCTTCTTTAGTAAAGCCAAGCGTTCTGTGGAGAAGGCCAAGTCCTTAGGCGGTGGCCTCGCGAACCACCTCGTTCACGAGCTTGCCGTCTGCCGTCCCCCGGAGCGCTTGGGCGGCGAGCGGCATCACCTTCTTGAAATCCCGACCGACCTCGGCGACGATCACGTCGACGGCGGCTCGGATTTCCTCCCTTGACAGCATCGCAGGCAGGTACTGCTCCATCGTGGCGAGTTCGGCCCGCTCCTTCTCCAGCAACTCCGTGCGATTTCCAACCGTCGCGAAGTGGATCGTCTCACGCTTCTGCGTGATCTCCTTCTGGACGATGGCGACGATATCGGCCTCCGTGACCGGTTGCCCGTACTTTGGATCTTTCCGGTCCGAACGGGATATCTCAAGGTTGCGGATGGCTGCACGAAGCATGCGAATTGCGGAGAGACGACGCTCGTCGCGGGCACGCATCGCGTCCTTGACGTCTTCGCCGAGCCGTACCGCGATTGAAGAGGGTGTCATCGGTCCTCCAATGCGCGCCAACAGTCGGCCGAACACTGCGCTCGCACCGGTCAAGCGCGGGATAATCGAGTGGTGATTGCCGACGAACCGTTGTCCGAGCCTGATCGCGACCGCACCACCGATTTCATCAACTTTGCCACAGACCGCGGTCATACCCCACGGTTCCGACGCGAAAGGAT
>CAILQO010000567.1 GCA_903836285.1 uncultured Chloroflexota bacterium | reverse complement strand
GAACAAGGCCCTCATTACCCACAGCTTCAACCGTCCGCCATTTGGCTATGTCGACTGGTGGCCGAATAGCTTCTGGGTCAACACTGCCCTCGAGCCGTGGAACGATCCGGAGGTTCGGTGGGCCTTGAGTTACGCGATTGATCGCCAAGGCGCCATTGACGTCGCGTACGAAGGCGCCGGACAAGCCACTGAGCTCCCGTACCCTGCCTACCCGGCACTCAAGCCGTATGCCGATTCGATCAAGGACCTGCTGGCAAAGTACCCTACGAACAAGTACGACCTCGGCGAAGTTGACAAGCGCATGAAGGCCAAGGGCTACGCCAAGGATGGTGGTGGCTTCTGGGCCAAGGGTGGAAAGCGCCTCGTCGTTGATATCTACGGGTGGGGCATCTGGGCCGATATCGGGCCGGTCGTAGCCGAGCAGCTCCGAAAGGCGGGATTTGAGTCCTCCTACTCAATGCCGCAGGATTGGGGTAATCGCGCGATGCTGGGTGAGCACCCCGGTGGGTGGTTCATGGGCCATGGTGCTTCAATAGCCGACCCGTACTACACACTCTACCTTTTCACGACGATCAACTCCATCCCGCAGTCAACCACGTCCGGTGGCGGGGGGAACCAGTGGAGCCGGTGGTCCAACAAGGACTTTGACAAGGTCGTCGAGGCCATGAATCTTATCCCGATGGGTGATCCCCGCCTGCTCGACCTGTTCCGCGACGCTATGGCAATCTGGCTGAAGGAACTGCCAAACTTGCCGTTCATCCAGTGGTTCCACCGGATCCCGATGAATACGACGTACTGGCAGGGCTGGCCGACCGTTCTCAACAGCTACTGCAACGGGGCCTTCTGGCATCTCACCTTCCCGTTAGTCTTGCACAAGCTGAAGCCCGCGGGCGCCTAATCGCGACGCGTCTCGCGAAAACAATCTGGGGGCCGGGCCGACTTTGCGCGTGCCCGGCCCTCAGCATGTCCGGAACTTCACATGCCCCCTGAATGAGGTGAGCCGTGCGCTTGAGTTACGTCGCCCAGCGTGTCCTCCTCCTCTTCGCGACCATGTGGATGGCCGCCTCCGTCAACTTCGTGCTACCGAGACTGGCGACGGGTCGGGACCCCATCCGCGAACGCATCATCGCCGAGTCGGCTCGAGGCGGTGGCGCCACGAATATCGGCATCAACGAGATGATTGCGGAGTACCGGGTCCAGTTTGGACTCGATGAGCCGCTCCCGAAGCAGTACGTCACCTACCTGTGGAATACACTGCGCTTTGACCTCGGGAAATCTCTCTCGAACTACCCGAAGACCGTGATCGGCTTGATCACCGAGGCACTTCCATGGACGCTCGGAATCGTCACGTTCTCGACGATCACCAGCTTCACACTCGGCACGATTTTTGGGGCGCTCATCGCCTGGCCGCGCGCACCAAGGGTCCTCAGCTACACCGTTCCAATCCTGTTGACGTTTTCTGCGGTCCCGTTCTACATCCTCGGCCTGATCTTGATCTACTTCTTCGCGTTCCAGCTGAAGTGGTTCCCAATTGGCGGTGGGTACCCGATTGGCACGATCCCATCATTCAGCTTGGCGTTCATGGGGAAGCTCGCATACCACGCAATCCTTCCGTCACTGTCGATGATTCTTGCGAGCACCGGTGGGTGGGCCTTGGGCATGCGAGGCATGATGGTCACCATTCAGGGCGAGGACTACATGAACTACGCCGAGGCTAAGGGCCTGCCAGACAGTCGCATCTTCTTCGGCTATGCCGTCCGGAACGCCATGCTTCCCCAGACCACGGGTCTGGCATTGTCGCTTGGCTACCTTGTGGCGGGTGCGGGGCTGGTAGAGGTGGTCTTCGGTTACCCCGGTATCGGATCGCTGCTGGGCGACGCGATCTCGAAGTTTGACTACACAACGATCTATGGGATCGTGTTCTTCCTGATCGTCTCCCTTGGTGTTGTCCTGTTCATCATCGACCTGCTGTACCCGCTCATCGATCCGAGAATCACCTATGAGCAATAGCGCCTCGAAGGAAGGAAACGAGGGATGAGCGGCTTCCTGAAGTACCTTCGCCGAAACCCGAGTTTGGGCGTCGGGATCTTCATGTTCGCGTTGCTGGTGGTGTTCGTCGGCATCGGCTACATGAAGTACGACATCTCAAAGGCCGCGTACCCGCTATCGGCACCGGCCAATAAGCCGCCCTCGCTGCAGTACCCGTTAGGCACCGACAGCCAAGGTCGCGAGCTCTACGCCGTCATGACTGCGGGAACCATCCTGACCCTCCGCATTGGGTTCACCGCCGGCCTCATTGGCCTGATCATCGGGACCGTCCTCGGTTTTGTCGCGGCGTACTTCAGGGGCTGGGTTGACGTCCTCATCAAGTCGCTGGTCGACATCCTGTTGACGATTCCTGGGCTCCTCGTCCTAGTCATCATCGCTGCAGCGACCCGTCAAGCGATGAACATCAACCTGCTTGCGCTGATCATTGCGAGCTTGGCGTGGATGGGGCCGACGAGAAACATCCGGGCACAGGTTCTTTCGTTGCGTGAGAGGCCCTTCCTGCAAGCGGCGCGCCTCTCGGGCATGAACAGCTTCGAGATCATCTTCCTGGAGTTGATGCCAAACCTGCTCCCGTACCTCGCCGCGAGCCTCGTTGGGTCTGTTACTGGCGGAATCTTCGCGTCCCTTGGCCTTGAGGCCCTGGGCCTCGGCGCGATGCGAGAGCCAACGCTAGGCATGACCATCTATTGGGTCATTTACTACAGCGCCCTGCTCAAGGGCATGTGGTGGTGGGCGCTCGCCCCGGTGACCGTGATCGTCGTGATTTTCGTCGGCCTGTTCAGCATTGGCGCCGGCCTTGACGAGTTGGCTAACCCACGTACCAGGAGGGTCGTATGACCGCCGCCGTGCCTTCCCGCGAAGGGCCCGCGCCGGTCCTGCGCGTGGAAGACCTGTGCGTTGACTACTTCACCGATGCCGGTCGGCTACGTGCCTGCGATCAGGTGAGTTTCGAGCTGGGCCCTGGACAGCGCCTCGGCCTTGTGGGCGAATCCGGGTCCGGAAAGTCGACGATGGCCCTTGCGCTCATGCGCATGATCAAGCCACCGGGCAAGATTGCTGGACGTGTGTTTGTCGGTGACGACGAGCTGACGTCGATGGACGACAACGCCATCCGCAGCGCACGGATGCGCCTGATCGGCATGGTGCCGCAGGCTGCAATGAGCGCGCTGAATCCGGTCATCAGGATCCGTGCGCAAATTGCCGACGTGCTTCAGGTCCACGAGCCGGCGATGCCCGATGCCCAAGTCAAGGCGCGCATCGCAGAGGTTCTTGAGGCGGTCGAACTGCGCCCGGAGGTGGCAAACCTCTACCCTCACGAACTTTCCGGCGGAATGAAGCAGCGTGTCTGCATCGCCATTGCTGTCGCACTGCGTCCAAAAGTCATCATCGCTGACGAACCAACGTCGGCGCTCGACGTCATAGTGCAGCGTCAGGTGATGGACACCATTGGGCGGCTGCAGCGGGAGATGAATATTGCAGTCATCTTGATCGGCCATGACATGGGTCTCATGGCCCAGTTCGTCGACCGGCTCTCAGTGATGTACGCGGGAAAGCTCGCCGAGATTGGGCCAACCGGCGAACTCTTCGCCCGCCCAACCCATCCGTATACGCACATGCTGATCAGCAGCTTGCCGACGCTCGGGAAGAAAGGTGTCTTCCGCGGGATTCCCGGGATCACCCCATCGCTCCTGTCGCTGCCTTCCGGCTGCTACTTCCGCACGAGATGCCCGTACGCCATGCCGATTTGCTCCGAAGTCACACCTGCACAGCAGGCGCACGGAACAGACCATCGGTCCTCCTGCCATCTGTCCAACGTGGAGGGCGGACTCACCGGCCGTATCGCCGCCGAGGCAGCGTCCGTGCCGGACGCCCGGATGGGAGGTTTTTCATGAGCGCCCTGCTCGAACTGCGCAACGTGAGCAAAATCTACAAGAGCGGGTTCTTCTCACCGAAGGTAACGAATGCGCTCGACGACTTCAGCCTTGTGATTGATCAGGCCAAGCCAACGATCACCGCTGTCGTCGGCGAATCAGGGTCGGGCAAGTCAACCCTTGGCTCCCTGTTGATGGGCTTCATCGAACCGACGCTCGGCGACGTGTTCTACATGGGCAAGAACATGAAGGCGCTGACTGGCCCTGAGCGATGGCAGTTCAGGCAGGATGTGCAGGCAATTTTCCAGGACCCGTTCGCCGCCTACAACCCGTTCTACACCGTCGATCACGTGCTGACGGTCCCCATACGCAAGTTCGGGCTAGCGTCCAATCGCGAGGAAGCCCGCGAGAAAATGGGTGATGCCCTACGCAGGGTCGGACTTCGTCCGGAGGAGATTCTTGGTCGATACCCCCACCAACTGAGCGGCGGACAGCGGCAGCGGATCATCGTGGCCCGCGCAATGCTGCTGAAGCCCAAGCTGATCGTTGCGGACGAGCCAGTATCCATGGTTGATGCGTCGTTGCGGGCGACGATCCTCGAGTCGATCTATACGCTCCACAAGGAGATGGGCGTCTCCGTCCTATACATCACCCATGATCTGACGACGGCATACCACGTCTCCAACGAAATCATTGTCCTCTACAAAGGGTCCGTGATGGAGGGCGGTGAAGTGGCCAGCGTTGTAAAGACGCCACATCACCCGTACACCCGATTACTGATCGACTCCATTCCGTGGCCCGACGTGAGCCTGCAGTGGGGCAAGGAACCGGTCATCAAGGATGACGGTTCCAGCCCCACGACGTCTCTGGGGTGCAAGTTCGCGTCACGGTGCCCGCATGTCATGGCGAAGTGCCGCGACGCGGGTCCGCCGCTCTTTGCAGTCGGGGCGCAGCAGGCTTCTGCGTGCTACCTCGGGGAGTCGTCTCCGGCATTGCAGAGGTCAGAACTGCACAAGGTGCTTGCGTCGGCCTAAGCAACGTCGTGGTGGGGACGCCACGTGGCACGCACCGCTCTGGTCATCCTAGATGAGGCGGCGTATGCACCTTCGTTACCCACCGTCGCTTACGTCAGGGCTGTGGGTCACAATTGACCTTGACCTCTTCGCGAACGGAGCGCCTGGCGGTCGCCACCGAGGTCCACCTCTACCGATCGCAACGACATGAGCGGGCGGAGGGGCGCAGTGTCCATCCGCGATAACGCCGTTGGTCGGCCTTGCACGCTCCGCCAACGAGCAGCGGTCTGATTCCGTTGAATTCAGCTGCCTCGACGACTACATCGGGAGCCTGACTCGCACCGCGCGCATGAAGTGATCGGCCAGTCCTGTCACGCCTGTGCACGCGCCTGAACGGCTCCAGCGACCTTTGTCGCCTCGGCGACGAGGGTCGCCAACTCGGAAAGGCCCTTCGCCCAGAACCGTGGATCGTTGACATCGACCCCGAGCGGCCGCAACAGCTCATCGGGTGTGCCACTCCCGCCCGCCGCGAGGAGTGAGGCAAACTTCGGGACAAACGGTGCGCCCTCGTCCTTGTACATCCGGTAAAGAGACAGCACCAAAAGCTGTCCAAAAACGTATGCATAGCAGTAGAACGGCGTATGGATGAAGTGCGGGATGTAAGACCATCCCCAGCGATACCCATCCGTCATTCTGACAGCATCCCCGTAGTACGGCGCATTCGCTTCGATCCAGAGATCACCGAGGCGCTCAGCTGTCAGTCTCCCCTCCGCCCTGGCGGCGAACGCCTTCTGTTCGAATCTCGTCAAGACGTTCTGGCGGAAAACCGTCGCGAACGCGTCTTCGATCTTTCCGGCGAGGAGGCCGAGGCGCGCAGTCGGGTCGTCCTCCTGCGCGAGCAGGCGGTCGAAGACGACCATCTCGCCAAAAACGCTCGCGGTCTCCGCAAGCGGCAGCGTGGAGTGGTAGTTGAATGGCGTCTGCACGCGTCCCAACATGGCGTGCAGTGCATGCCCCATCTCATGCGCAACCGTCATCACGTCGCGCGGGGTGCCGGTGTAGTTGCATAGGATCCACGGGTGGAGCAGCGGGGTGGGGTACGAGCAGTAGGCACCACCACGCTTGCCGTCCCTCGGCTCTGCATCAACCCAGTTTCGGGCAAATACCTCGCGCGCGATATCGCCGAACCCCGGGTCTATGGCTGCATAGCCTTCCTCGACGATCCGTCGGGCATCTGCCCAGGGCATCGCCTGCTCCCGCTGGTCCACCGGAGCGTATTGGTCGTAAATCATCAACTCCGACAAGCCAAGGAGTTGAGCTTTCGTGCGAAACCACGCTTGGGCGACAGGATACGCCGATTCCACGGCCTCCATCATCGCCGCGACCGCTGAAGCTGGAACCTCATTTCCTAAGTGTCGGCTCGCCATCGGGTCATTGTGGCGCCGGAGACGGTCCATTGTGCGCTTGTCCTGAACGAGCGTGTCGTAGGCGAACGTCAAGACTGGACCGCTGCTGGCAAGCGCCCGATACAGGCCATCGTGCCCGGCGCGGCGCACATCGCGATCACGGTGGTGGAGCAGCGCCAATGCGCGCGAAAGATTGAGAACCTGCCGTTCTCCATCCTGGTCGACGATCACCTCAAGTGACGACGTAATCTCGGTGTGCAAGCGCCCCCACGCGGAGTTTCCGGTCACGTCCTTTTCGTTTACGAGCTGCTCTTCCGCCTCAGAAAGTCGGTGCGGACGAAACACTCGCTGCGCCTCAAGGAAATGCCGGTAGGCGAGGATGACCGGTTCGGCAGTCAGCCGCGCCGCGTTCGAATCGTCAACGTCCATCCACTCGA
Organism: uncultured Chloroflexota bacterium; assembly: GCA_903836285.1. Lineage (GTDB taxonomy): Bacteria > Chloroflexota > UBA11872 > UBA12225 > UBA12225 > CAILQO01. The sequence continues at coordinate 389 of CAILQO010000567.1, read as the reverse complement.
GGCCGAAGAATAGGAGCGCGTTTCTTGGCGCCGTCAATTGCTCTTCCACACGCTGGCTTAGTGCGCGGGCTTCGTCACTTCGGGTGTCCTGGTCGTAGTTCATGTGGGCGTAACCGCCGACCCGCCATTGACGCTCGTAAAGCGCTTCAAGGGCGATGACCCCCTCAAGCAGCCAATCAACCGTCGGCCCGCCCGGGACGTTGATCGTCCCGCGGAAACGCTCCGCGAATGCCCGTGCATCCCTCTCAATCGCGTCGAGTTCGGCACCGATTCGAGGGTCAGCAGGTCCGTCATACAGGTCTGACAGATCCCAGGAGGCGCCCGACCAAGGGGCATGGTCGCCCGAATTAATCACACCATCGAGCGCGTAGCGCTTAACCGATGTATTT
>CAILQO010000566.1 GCA_903836285.1 uncultured Chloroflexota bacterium | reverse complement strand
GTGGGTGGCCGACGAGCGGGTCGCGCGCGAGGCGTGGGCCGCCGGCACGGAAGGGTCAGCGGGGGCGTTGCGCGCCGCGCTCGAACAGGTACTCGCGGCACCAATCTCCCCCGAACTCGTGCCCCCAGGGCCGGAGGGTGCGATCGTGCAGCTCACCGAGGCGACGCTCGGCCCGTTCGCCGTCCACGACTTCTACCTGCACCACGTGGTCGGTCGCGGTGCCACCCCGTCGCGGGCGTTCGCGCTGGCCCAGGTGGCCTTTGGTGATACCTTTGCGGCGTCGGCCTTGCGGCGATGGCTGCGGACGTTTCTCATGCGCTTCTTCCGGGCGCAGTGGAAGCGCGACGCGACGCCAGACGGCCCAAAGGTGCTGCCGCTCAGCCTGAGCCCGCGCGGCGACTGGCGGATGCCGTCGGATGCCGTGCCAGACATTTGGCTCGCCGACCTCGATGCCGCCCCCGACCTTGATCCCACGCTGTTGCGCTAGCCGGGCGCCCTGCTCCCCGCTCCCGTTGCTCCGACGGAGGCTCACGCCGTGCTGCAACGGGGGCAGCTGGCGCGGCAGGTCGACCACCCGACGGAGGGGAGCAGACGCGTTCGCCCGGGGAACGAGGCTTGCCCCAGACGGGAGCGCCGGGCCACGGTGGCTGCATTCATGAGCGGTCGTGACGTCAGCCGAGGGGCGCCGTCGCCGCCGATGTGGCACGCGCGTCCGCGATGACCGGCTGAACGGCACGTCTGATCGCTTCTCGAAGCTGCCCTGCCGGCGCGTCGCCCGACCCATCAGCCGGAGGCTCCTGCGCGACGTGCCACGCGAGCCACATGCCGGCCATGCCTGACGCCGCCTGCGTGCGAAGGTGGGTGAACCCTGTACGAGCCGGCCTGTGTGAACGACCAGAAGATTGGGAATGGTCGTCGGCACGAAGCCATGCCCACTCAGGCCCGACGGCACCATAGGGTCTCCGCCAACGCCAGAGGCGGGCGACCGCTGCCTCGCCGGACCTTCCCCGCACCCACGCCTTGGGAGCTACGCGCCAAGACGCGCCAGGTGACGGCTTTCGGAACGAGTGTCGGAGACCCAGTACGCCGCCAAGGCGATCAGCACGAGGATTACCTCGAGGCGACCGAGCCGCACGCCAAGCGCCCGGTTCGCAGCATACCCGATTGAGCCGCCGATAAGCAACGACGCCACGAGCTGGACGATTGCGCGGATAACGGACACGTCCCGTTCCTCTCCGGGGAGCTACCCGGTTCCTTCGGCTCCCACCATACTCCGATCCGCCGCTGCAGTGCGCCGATGCTGCCGGAAGGCGCCGCAAGCACCATGGGCGCCCGCAGTGGTAGGTCCAGGGAGGGCAGTGCTACAACGAACGGGTGACGCCGTGACGTGCGTCAGCGGAGGCGACCCGATGCGCAGCACGCCACGTTGGATCATCTATGCGGTCGCTGCGGTGGCCTTCGTGACGGTCGGTGTGCCGATATTCCAGCTGGTGTTGCGGGCAAGCCTCGGGATCATCGCGATGGTGCTGGCTGGGGGCATCGCGCTGGCGTTCACGGCGGTCGCCGCCATCGTCCTCTACATGGTCGTGCAGGTCGTCGTCGACAAGCTGCGGGGTTGGTAGGTGCGGTGATGGGAGGCCCACCCCCAATCCCCCGCACCAAGCCTCCCCCGCCGAGTACAACCTCCTCACGGATTACGAAGCGGGAGAGGGGGGTCTGCGCCGCCCGTCCCAACGCCCACCCTATGGGGGAGCGTCCTGATTCCGGATCCGCATGGGCGGTCGTCAATCGGCATCGTGCACGCGGGCTGAGCGCGCCCGGGTGGGACGAGGCGGGCGCCACACCGCGCGTCACGGTCTCCAGGGGCGCCGCGATCGCTCCATTGCACTCGGGCTACCGAGCAACCTGGTCGCGGTCAAGGTCGGAGCTGCTCGAACTTCGTCCTCGGGCTCGCTGCCACCGGCGTGCTACCAGTGGCGCGCTGTCACGGTGGGTGGGGACCTTCTCCAGAATTAGCACGCTGCACGACCATTGGGACACGCGCGAACGATCACGCGCCCGAACGGCGAAGGCGTTCAACGATGGCAAGGCGCTCGGTGCGGGACGCCCGGCCCCACCGCGCGATCTCGCCCAGTGTCCGCAGGCAACCCGCACACGTATCGCCGACGAGGCGGCACACCCTGAGGCACGGGCTTGCGACTTGGTCCGCCGCTTCGCGACAGGTGCGGCACAGACGCCCGGCCGGTGACGCCGCACCGCACTCAGGGCAGGTCATTCCCGTGCGCTCGCGACGCCGTTGCCCGCACGCGAGGTCATTGCCACAGGAGTGCCAACACTCCGAGTGCCGTGGCTGCAATGAACGAGCCCACCACCCATGCGTGCAGGTGCCACCGGGGGCGTACGGTCCCCAATCGCTGTGGTTCCGAGGCTTCAGTGATCCCCATGACCTACAGGCTAGCGGTGGAGGCTGCGTGATCAGGGGCGCACGGCGGGATGCGTACGCCAGTGTTGCGCGACCTGTCTTCGTGACGGTTGGAGTTCCAGTGGGCGGGCTGGGCGCCGCCTGACCGCGTGCCTGGCCTTGGTGTCGGAGCCAACGGTTCCCGTGTGAGATCTCGCCGGATCTTGGACAGGCCGTTACAGGTACCGGCGGCCTCGTTGATCTGAAAACCTGTGGGGGCGTTCACGCCTATCCAGTGACAAGCGGTCGGCGGGAGGCGAAATCGGTGAAGTGGCAGCGGTTGTGGCGCTGTCGTTGAGGTCGCGGAGCCCGGCCCCCGGCTTTGCAGCCACCTGCGAGCATCCCTGACCCTACGGCAGAGGCGGAGGGATTGCACTCCGAGACGTGACATGGCATGCGCGCGCTGAGAACCCTCGACCCAACGAAAGCGTCGAGATCCGGAGTACCCCCTCCCCAACCCCTCCCCCGTTGCGACAGGAGAGGGGCTATTTGATGACCGAGCACTCGCCCGGCCATTCCCCCATCGCGAGGGCAGGGGGAGGTGTGGCCGAACCTCGTTCGGACCTCCCGGGATCCCGCGCGGCTATGCGTGAGCCTTGGCCCAATCCGGGGTGTCGCTCCGGTGTGCGACCTCCCGCCCCTCCTCGACGTCGATCAGGTCGGTCCACGTGAAAATGTCGGTGCGCCCGCGACCGTTCTTCTCGCGTCCGGCGAGGAACCACGTGCACCCGTCGGTGCCCGCTTGTGGCTGGTGTTCCACCAGGGAGTGGTTGTACGCCGCGATCTCGTCCGCCGACTTGCCAGCGAGTTTCTTCGTGAGAAGCTGCTCCGCCCCGTGATCATCCGGGGTGCTGGTCACGGCGGCGAGGAACTCCTCTCCGTTGGTGCCAACGAAGGCGAAGAGCTTGTTGTCCATTGGGCAGTCGTAGTTGTATTCGCCGATCGTGCCGGCGGCCTGTGCCCGCGCCTTGTCAGCGGCCCGAGCCGCCATCGCCAAGCCGGCAATCGTCGCGCGCGGGCTGCGAGGGTAAGCGGTCGTCAAGTCCATGGTTGGCCTCCCCGTCCCGGCGAAGCTTCGTCGCCGGTCCATGAAACTATAGGCAGTGTTCCCCGCGATTCACGTGACCGCTGGCGCAGGCGATGGCGCCGCTGCCACCCGCTGGCTGGCCGGTGTCGCGCTCACACGCCCACCAATCGTTGTTGACAGGGACATGCATTGGAGCTTTCGCGAGTGGCTGGAGCGTGTTGCCATGATTGCCAGGCAGACGGGCTAGGCGTGCCCTGAGGAGCGATTCGGGATGGACGATCGCAGGACGAAGCCCGATGCTCAAGGCACCACCCTGACCGGGCATGCGGTGGTCGAACTGGGCGAGGTGCACGCAGGGGAAGGGGCGGAGGTGCGGTCGCCTGCGAGTCCTGCCCTGCGGGTGCCCGACGCGAGCCACCACGGAAACGACGACGCTCGTGCGCGTGTCGACGTGACCACGGATTACGAGGTGATCGACCATGAGCAACGCGCCGTCGTGCCCATGGACCGTGTCGACGACGATAGGGGGCAGGAGGAAGAAACAGGGCGCGCCCCGAGCCCGCAAGCTGCGTCGTCCGGGGAGGTGAAATCAAGTTGGCGTCCCTCGGCCGCGCAAGCATGGCGACGAATACGGGACTCCCGTCCAACCGTCCTGATCGCGGGAACTGATCCCGGCGGCGTCGCTGATGCCCTGGCATCGCTCGGCGCGCGACCGGTTCAGGCGCAAAGCGCAGACGAAGCGTCGGCACTCCTCAGCGCGTGCGGCGCCGTCGTCATTGACGCCGCTTCGACCCTTACCGGACGGTGGGGCCAGCCATTCGCGTCAGCGCGTGCCCGCGCCGGGGCGCCGCCGGTAGTTCTGGTCGCGACGCTGGTGGACCGGTCACCCTTACGGCGAAACGAAGCGCGCCGGTTGGTCGCCGAGGCACGCCCCGCGGTCATTCGCGGCAGTGTCGCGGAACTGGCAGCGCTTGTCGGCCTCACCGAGATGCCAGGCTCCGGCCATGCAGGTGCAGCGTCGGTGGCACAGGTTGTGGCCAGCCGGACGGGAGCAGTTGCCATCGCCTGGACCGAGGACATGGTGGCAACGTCGGACGCGCGCACGATGCGAAGTGGCGCTCTACTTGGTACGCCGGCCCAGGTTCGGGTCGCGTCACGCGCATTGGATGCCGCAGTCGCCGCAACCCTCGCCTGTGGGTCTGACGCGTTGGCCGGGGTCCGGGCGGCTGTCGTGCTTGTGGATGCGGCTGTGCGCGCGGCTGCCGATCACGGGCGAGGGGTGGGCACGTTTTCCACTGAGATCCTTGACACATTGGCCGGTGCCGACGAGCGTGGCTTGGAGGCTGACCGAGACGACCCTGCCGACGCGCCGAGGCGGGAGCTGAGCGCGCATCTCCCGCACGAACCGAGCGCGTATCCGGATGGCGAAGCGTGGACCAGTCGCGGCAGCCAACCGGGCGTTACGTTCTCGTCCATCGTCGATGACGTCGCGAATCGGTTTGAAGGCGGTCGGGTGGTGCCCGGCAGCGTGCCGGTTCACCTCCTCCGCGATACTGGGCTTGACGGCCAGCCACCTCGACCGGACCGCTGGGCACGGGTCTCATTCATCGACCTGCGCGCGGTGCCCGATCGCGACCCGGGTCCTGCCTCCCCCGAGGCGGACCCGGTCGCCGTCGCGGTGATTGGCGCGGCGAAAATGGGCGCGACGGCGGTCGTTGCGGATGTCGACGCGATCGACGATGCATCCGCCCTTGCGAGGCTACGCCGGGTGGTGGAAGTTGCGACCGCGAAGGCAATCGCCGTCGCCGTGCTGCGTCGAGTGGACCTCGCGGTCGCGTGTGGCGCGTCCGCCGTGTGGCTCGTGAAGGCCGATGGTTCGGTGCCCATTGACGCGGCGGTCAATGTCGCGTCGCAACGGGTTGCCGTGATCGCGCAGGTCGCGACCGAGTCCGAGGCTCGCGAGGCCGTCGCCTCCGGAGCCGACGTGATCACCGGCCACGGGCGAACTGACCCCGATCTCGTAGCCATCGCCAACGCC
>CAILQO010000565.1 GCA_903836285.1 uncultured Chloroflexota bacterium | reverse complement strand
GTGGTTGAACGAGACAGGCCATGTCGGTCAGCGAAGCGGATTTGTTCAGGCGCTACGGCTGTCATCACGTATTGAAAGCACCCCCCGGTTCGCGCGTCCAGGACCTGCACGGTCGTCGAGTATCCGTGGGGTCCCCACCACGCCGCGACCGAATCGGCGGTAGACCACGCGGTCCACACGTTCCGGGGAGAGACGTCGTACCGCCGTTCCAAAGTCAGATCACGATCCCACGCGTCCATCGTTAGCCATTCCAACAGTAGCGACAGCATTCTCAACGACTGTTCGACGGGGCGTGCGCCGAAGACTTCGACACCTGCCCAAGGAACGAAGGTCAGTGGGCACATGGGTCTGGCAGACGGTCCGAGGGCGTTCAGCCGTCCTTCGACTGGCACGCGAACGAGGGAATCACCTTTCGAAAAGCACCAATCAACCGAATCGCCTGCGTGACCGTGCCAACGACCGACCCACGCGGCCACCTAATGACGCGTTCGCCCGGGCCAGTTCCAATGCAGAACGGCGCGCGAACGGGGACATGCGCTCCACGCGCTCCTTAGATCCTCCGGAGAATGACTGGCAATCGGATAGCACTGCGTCACGTCGGACTGCCTTGCGTCCTCTGTCGACTACCACCCAACGCTCGAGGAGTCTGCCGATGTCCTTGGTGGCAACGCTGCCCAGTTCAAGTGACTACGCGAGTGTGGTACGGCCCTACCGCTTGCGGAATTGGACCCGCGACAGCACTCCCAAGACATCGCGGGACCGTGCAGCGAAGGTCGAAGGGTGCTCTGAGAACACCCGCACTTCGTAGCCCCACTCGCCACGGATGAAGAACACATGCGCCGCAAGCCATTCGTGTTGCACAAAATCGCTAGACCCGCCGCCGGAGGGTGACGTCCAGTACTCAACGCGACTCCGAGTTTCGTACCGAAGCGCTGCCATGCCTGCAACCTGCGTTGGTCCAACAGGGTTCGACGCGCCTTCACATCTGGCAGTGCCACGGCAGTACGTGGCGAAGACCTTCGAGGCAAGCGCCTCGTTGGATGCCACGTCCTTGTTGTAGTCCAGGTTGACTGCTGCGACCCGCACGTACGTAGCTGATCCGCCCGAACCGATTGTCCAACTCGCGAGGACATGTGACGAGTACGGGACTTCCATCCGGTGATCCCGCCCGTCGAGAGAGATACCCTCCGACCATCCCTCGCCAGCACCGAAGGGAAGGTCTCCGTCCGCTCGCACGATCGGGGTGCGATTCAGGCGATACGCGTCAGCCATCGTTGCGGCCACGCTTGGCGGGCTCACGTCTCGATCACTGAACGACGCGGGCGCTCCTGCTGAGTGTGCTTGGGGCGGAACCGCCACCGGGGCAGCCGTTCCCAAGGGAGTGACGACAACCGATGGAACTGCGATTGCCGGCTCCAGCAAGACACGCGACAGACGTTCGGGCGACAACCCGAACCTCCGCTCCCAGAGCGCCGAGTCGTAAACAAACGTGCCCCAATTCGCGGCGTCAATGCCGAAGAGTTCGAGGTCCCGGATGGACTGGACGTGGGCAAGGGTCGGTACTGCCTCACTTGTCTCCCACTTGACCAAGTACACCGGTTCGCCAGACTTGAGAAGCCCGGCGGACAGCCACGGGCCACCCCGCGGGAGCTCAAGGAGCTCCGCCAAGGTAACCACTCGTCGGGCGTCCCAGTTCGCCGTGCGCGCAGCGAGCGCCCTTGTGTCGCCGGCCCAATGAAGGACACCCACATCATCTGCAACCCAGATGTGAGTCGTGCCACTGAGCACCACAACTGTTCCGGGAGACAGTGGGTCAGCAAGCGCGAGGGGCAAATGAATCAGGAGCCACACGCCGGCAAGGGCAACCGCAACGAGACTCCGCACGAGACCCATTCGTTCCTCCGCGGCCGCGTGTATTCGGCAGATGAGCCAATCTTGCGTGATCACGCCGCCAGAAGCGGTTTCGCGACGGTTGGGCGACGGAATTCCGGACCGGTCGTCGATTCACGAGCAGGTCGCGGGTTGGTGCTCCAGATCTAAGGCAAGATGACAAGCGTGCCGGGCGCACGTATCGTAACGGCAACATGAATCGCACGGGTCTGAGTGTCAGGAAGACCATCGGCCGTGCGACAGGGGGACGCGTGAAGAAGCAATCGAAATCCGCACGCAAGGCGTCGGAGCGAGCGAAGCAGGTCGCACGAAAGGCAGCACGGAAGGCCGAGGACAAGGCGCACCGCGCAGCGGTCAAGGAAGAAGCGAAGGCACATCGGGCAGCGGTCAAGTCAGAAGCGAAGGCCCATCGCGCAGCGGCCAAGGCAGAGGCCCTCGCCCACAAGGAAGCGGTCAAGGCAGAACGGCGAGCACACCTGCTCCCTCGCAGCGTGCATGTGGCCGTGGTGCCTGATGCCGCAGCCGACGTCAAGTCGGAGCCGGAACCCAATCTGGTCGAGACCGATCTCCCCTCTGGAAAAAACGACGCGCGAGAAGCCTACGAGTCAGCGAACCGTTCGCTTGACGAGGCGCGACGGGCATTCGCTGACCTCGACTGGACTACCCACACTCGCGAGGACTGGATCGCGGCGTCCGCCCGGCTACGAAAGGCGTGGGCCGCGGTCGACGCCGCACGCATCGGCCTCGAAGCCTGAGCGGCTGTTCCGGTCTACGTTGCAGAGGAGGGGGCGTCCTCAATCAGTCGGCGGTTTTTTTGTTTCGCGCGCCAACAGCTCCTGCTTCCGCGCAAGTCCCCACCGGTAGCCGCCCAGCGACTCGTCCGAGCCCACCACGCGGTGGCACGGGATGACGTATGCCAATGGGTTAGATGCGCAAGCGTTTGCGACCGCTCGGGCACCTCGCGGCGAACCTACCTGTTGCGCGACTTCAAGGTACGAGAGGGTCTGGCCGGAGCAAATTTCAGCGACAGACGCCCAGACCCTTCGCTGGAACGCAGTACCCCGGATGTCGAGTGGGAGGTGAACCGCGCTGTCGCATTCATCAATTGATCGGACAACTTCGGAGAGCCACCTTGTCTTCACGCGCCCGAGGTCGGTGATTCGAGCGGTCGGATACCGCCTCGTGAATTCGGCACGAACATCCTCCGCCGTGTCTCCGAGCGCGACGCTACAGATGCCGCGCTCTGATACCGCAATTCCCGTGAACCCGAGTGAGCAGGGCGTTACTGCGACTTCTATCACTTCCCCCCTGCCGCCAGACCGGTGCACGCCAGGTGTCAGTCCAAGGCTTGTGGCGGCCTCCCGGTACGCATTCGAAACCGATCCGTGCCCTGCTCCGAACGCCGCATCCAACACGCCTCTAGAGGCCTCCAAGCCCAGCCGAAAGCGTTCACCACGAACCGCTGCAGCGTAGGCCCATGGGGTGACCCCCACCACCTCCGTGAAGACCCGGTGAAGTCGCGATGGGCTCAATGAAACGCCTTTCGCGAGGTCTGCCAGTCGTGGCGGGCGCACGGCCGCCTCGATTGCGCGGCACACCGCGTGAACAACTGCAGCGTGGCGTTGGCGAACTGACTCACCGTCCGGATCGCATCGCCTGCAGGCGCGGAAGCCCGACGCGCGAGCCAATTGCGCAGTCGAAAACGCCCGTACGTGCTCGCGCCGTGGGCGTCGTGAGGGACACGACGGCCGGCAGTAGACGCCTGTCGTGGAGACGGCGTAAACAAAGTCGCCGTCTTTCGAAGCGTCGCGCCGCTCGACAGCGAGCCATCGCTCGTCGTCGATGTCGACCCTTGGTACATCGCCTGCACTGGTGCTTGGGAGAGGGTTCATGGGATGCATGCACTCAGCGTAGAAACCGTTGCACCTTGAGCGCCTCCCGGATCGTGGCCCGCAATGTCCGGACCATGCGCAGCGAATCAATGAGGCCGCCCCGTGCGGGGCGGCCTCGGGCGGGATCAGAATCGCGCCTACAGTTACTTGAGGAGCTGGAGTGCCATCTGCGGGGCCTGGTTCGCTTGCGCCAGCACAGCCATGGTCGATTGCTGGAGGATCTGGTTCTTCACCATCTCGGACACCGCTTGGGCAACGTCAGCGTCACGGATGCGGCTATTCGCAGCGCCAGTGTTTTCGGCGGCGATACCAAGGCTGTTAATCGTGCTCTGCAGCCGGTTCTGCATCGCACCAATCTTGCCTCGTGTCGAACTGACTGATTCAATCGCGGAGTCAAGCGTCGAAATCGCGGCGTTGGCAGATGTCTGGAATGACATCGAGGACAGCTGACCGGTCGCGCCTGAGCCTAACGCCGAGATCGCAAGCGAGTTACTCGAGGCGCTTGCGATTGAGAATGTGATCTCATTCGAGCCGTTCCGCACGGTTGGCTCCGCGTTTGGCCCGACATGAAAGACGGTGTTGGTCGCGGAGCCGTCGAGCAGGATCGCCTTGTTGAACTGCGTCGAGGCGGCAATGCGGTCAACTTCGGACAGCAGCTGGTTCACCTCGGCCTGGATGTGCAGGCGATCAGACGCGGTGAGCGTGTCATTTGCGGACTGGATCGACAGTTCACGCATCCGCGCCAGAAGGCTGTGGGTCTCGTTCAGCGCACCTTCGGCGGTCTGGAGCAACGAGATCGCGTCCTGCGCGTTGCGCTGCGCCTGGTTCAGGCCACGCATCTGGTTCTTGAGCTTCTCACTCACCGCAAGGCCGGCGGCATCGTCGGCAGCCTTGTTGATCCGCAAGCCACTCGAAAGCTGCTCAATCGCCCGGAAGAAGCTGGTCTGCGTGCCGGCAAGGTTTCGTTGCGCGCTTACCGACTCGAAGTTGTAATTGATCCGAAGCGCCATTTCCGGTGTCCTTCCCTGGAGCGTCTACGTCCGGGGCCATCCTTTGCCCCTAGTTGGGTCACGATCGTGCAACCGTACGCGACGGCGGTGCCTCGTCGACTTGTATGCAGCATCGGCTAGTACACCGGAATCTTAAGGACGATCACGCCGCGAGCTTGCGGTTCTAGCGGCCGCACTGCTAGCAGCTTGTGCGTGATGGTGCTCCCGGGAATCACGAAGGGGCACCCTCGCGGGTACCCCCTCGTCCCGGCCGTCAGGCCGGATCGCATGCGGCCTCGCCGCTCGCCGTCGCTACTTGAGCAGCTGCAGCGCCATCTGCGGCGCCTGGTTCGCCTGCGCC
>CAILQO010000564.1 GCA_903836285.1 uncultured Chloroflexota bacterium | reverse complement strand
TCGCGTGGCTCGTCCCTCGCCCTGCTTCCATCGCCATGTCGCGCGGTGTCGCATGGCTCGTCCCTCGCCCTGCCGCGCGGGGGGGGTCGGGGCAGGGGACATGTCCTCGGATGAACATGGCCGGTCGTGCCTGCTTCCGGGAGGGCTACCGCGACGCCAGCACGCCGCGCATGATCCGGTGTGCGTTCCGGATGTGGAGGTGCATCATCGCCGCAGCGGCGTCGCCATCGCGTTCCTCCAAGGCAGCAATCAGGTTCGCATGTCGCACAAGGTCCGGTCGGGAGGTGTCCGTGACCGCAAGCAGCCCCCCGATAATCCCCGCGATGCGTTCCCACGCCGCCAGCAGGCGATCCTGCCGGGCCAGGACGAGGACATGCCGGTGAAACGCGATGTCCGTCGGTGCGAACGGGCGCGACGCCGCCACCATCATGGCGTCAAGCCCGCGCAGGTAGGCCAAGTCGCGAGGCCCTGCCTCCTTCGCCGCTCGCCTGATCGCGTGGCACTCGAGGACGATTCGCAGGTCGTACAGGTCGTCGACGTCATCTGGCCGCAGACCGGTCACGACCGCCCCGCGGCGGGGAGCGATCGTCACGAGCCCCTCGTCCCGAAGGATGCCCAACGCCTCGCGCACCGGCCCACGACTGACACCGAGGTGCGCCGCGACCTCCTCCTCGATCAGCCGGATGCCGTTCGGCAAGTCGCCGATCAATATCGCCGGGCGGAGCAACGCGAGGACGGCATGGTGCAGCTCGACGCCGTTGGCGTGGTGATCCCCGTTGCTATCGTGCGGAAACGCCCCCGCCCCCTGCCCTGTGGCTTGCGCCTCCGTCGGGGAGTCGGGAAATGCGGGGGCAGGCCCGTCGCCGTGATACGGGAAATGCTCGAGGGCGGGCGCCGGTGGAGGGCGAAGGGGCCCAAGTCGCCGCAGACGGTCGGACAGTTCGCGACGGACGCGCATGCACGCAACCATATCCCCCCTCTCCGGTCGCGACACGGGAGGGGGAACTCCGGGGCAACCCGCCTACCCCGCGGCGTAGTCGACGGCGCCCCGCCAGCGTCCTGGAGCGAGCACCGCCCGGTTCATCACGTCAGCCGGAACGCGACCACCCAACAGCGCAACGGCGTGATCCACGGTGGCGTTCCGGCAATCGATCCCAGACTCCACCGAGATGCTCGCCGTGTGGGGCGTGACGAGCGCGTTCGGCAGCTCGCGCAACGGGTGCGGGTTCGGCAGCGGTTCGGGCGACGTGACGTCGAGCCCGGCGGCGCCAAGGTGCCCGGACCGGAGGGCCTCGACGAGGGCGTCCTGATCAACGAGGCCCCCGCGCGCGGTGTTGATCAGCACCGCACCAGGACGCATCCGCGCCAGCTGTGCCGCGCCAATCAGGTGACGCGTTGCCGGGGAGAGCGGGCAATGCAGCGACACGATGTCGGCGGTGGCCAGCATCTCGTCCAGGCTGAGCAGTGGCACGGCACCGACACCCGCCACGTCCACGTGATCGGACTGGACAAACGGGTCATGGGCAATCACGGAGAGGCCGAAGCCTGCTGCCTTCGCCGCCACCTGCCGACCGATGTTCCCAATCCCGACGAGGCCAAGCACTTGCCCCTTCAGGCGACGCGGATGCGCGACGTCGCGGACGGCCCACCCTCCCTCGCGAATGCGCGCGGCATGGGGCATCAGTTGTCGGTTCAGGGCAAGCATCAGGACAAGTGCCTGGTTGCTGACCTCATCGAGGCAGTACGTCGCGGTATTGCAGACGAGGATGCCGAGATCCGTCGCCGCGGCGAGGTCGACCATGTCCACGCCAATCCCGGCGCGGATGATCGCCTTCAGGCGTGGCAAGCGCTCAAGCGACTCCCGGGGCAAGTCGATCCAGCCCTTGATGATCACGTCGACGTCGGCGCAATGATCGACGACCTCGGCAGCCGTCTTGACGCGCAGGTAGCGGACGCCGTCGATTCCCGCCGCCGCAAAGCGCGCCTCCTCGATGTCATAGCGGTCGCTGAAGCCATCCGTGACCGCCACTTGCCAGCCCTCGTGGCCTGACCGCACCGTTGTCGCCATCGCACGCTCCCCGTCGTGTCGCGAGCGTACCCTGCCCTCGCGCCCGCCGAGTGTACTCCGGTCGACAACTTGCATGTATCTCATGTGCCATGCATGAACGGTTGGCGTGAGCGACGGTGGCTCGTCCCCAATCTCGTCAACGGGAATCGCGCGCTATGCTGACCGGGCGCCGCCGCATCGCGCGGGGCACAGGGAGAAGGAAGCATGCGCAGCAACCACGTTCGACACGCCCTGGCTCGCGGCGAACCGGTCTACGGGTACTCCGCGGGGCTTGGTTCGCTGCTTGCGGTGGAGGTGCTGTCACGCACCGGCATCGACTTCATCCTGGTCGAGCAGCAGCACGGGGCATGGGGCGATCACGAGGCGTTCCTAGCGTTCATGGCAATCGAGGGTGGATCGGCCGTGCCGATGACTCGTGTCAGCTCGAACGACTACACCAAGATCGGGCGCATGCTTGATCAGGGTGCGCTGGGGATCGTGGTCCCGATGGTCGATACGGCTGAGCAGGCCAAGGCCGCGGCGGACGCCTGCCACTTACCCCCGCTCGGCAACCGGTCGTGGGGCTTCGGCCGTGCGCGCACCCTCGGTGCCGACTACGCCGCGCACGTCAACGACGAGGTCCTCTGCATGGTCCAAATCGAGAGCGCCACCGCGGTTGAGAACGCCGAGGCAATCCTCTCGACCCCTGGCGTGCATGGCTGCTGGGCTGGCCCGGCTGACCTCGCGCTCTCAATGGGCATCCACCCGAACCACGCCGCGGACGACGACCGGCATCGGCGGGCCCTTGAGCGGATCGTCAAGGCGTGCCATGACACCGGCACCGCTCCCGGCATTGCCTGCGGGTCGCCCGAGGAGGCGATCGGACGCCGCACCATGGGGTTCCGGTTTCTGACCGCCGGAAGCGACAGCGGCTTCATGACCGCGGGCGCGACAGCAGGCCTCAAGTCGCTCCGAGCATGAGCTAGGCAGCGGGCAGCACGACGGTGAAGGATGTCCCTTCGCCGTCGTGCGCGCAGGCCTCAATGCGCCCATGCATCAGCTCAATCATCCGGCGCGCCTGGAACAAACCGAGTCCGGCGCCCCGTTCACGCTGAGCCTCCGCGCCATCGGGGCGGAAAAACGGCTCGAACAGGCGTGTGGTCGAGCACCCAGGAAGGCCGTCCCCGGTGTTCCTCACGGTGCAGGCAACCATCGGCTGATGCCCGCACGGCGATCCCGCGACGATCACATCGGGTGATGCTTCGGCCGATGCATGACCGAAGGCGACGGTGATCCGACCCCCGGCAGGGGTGTACCGCACGGCATTCTCGACCAGGATGGCAAGGATCCGGTCAAGCAGGACAACCGGGCACCATGCCCGCAGCGTGTCCTCGGGCGGCTCGACCGTAACGCGGAGTTCGCGACGAACGGCCTCCGCCTCCTGCGCCGCCACCACCGACCGTGCGCGGGCATGCAGGTCAACCGCTTCCATCGGCGGCAGCGACACTCCCGCCAGATCGTGTGAGGTGACCAGCATCGCGTTGATGAGGCGCGAGAGGTCCTCAGCATGGTGGCGCAACCGGCTCGACATGTCGCGGGCGTCCACGTTCGCATCAGCATCCTCGTCAAGGATCTCAGCGAGGAGGTTTCCGTACCCGACGACAGAGGTCAACGGCGTCCGCAACTCGTGGCCGATCATGCGCAGGAACTCGTCCTTGACGGCAGCCGCCCGTTCTGCGTCACGTGCCCGCTGTATCGAAAGCGTTGCCCCGGACAGGAACGCGTCGATGGCCTCCCGCTCAGTCGCCGAGAACGCGGAAGCCCGTTCGAGCACCAGCGAGGCGCTGCTCGTCGCGTCGCGCAGGGCGGAAAGCTCAAGGCGGGCATCGAGACCCCCTTGGCTGGCGGAGCTGCCCAGTGCCCGGGACGACGCGCGGGCGGGCTCGCCTGAGACGACCCGGGCCGAGAAGACGCGCTCAAGCCAACCCGTCGCCTCATCCCGCATCTCGGCGACGGTGGACACCATGCCCATTCCCGAGAGCCCGCAACTCACTTCCTGCCAGTAGTGCATGCGCTGCCGCTCGATCTCAAAGAGGCGCACGCCATCACGCACGAGGGCGATGACCACGCTGACGATCGCCCCGGTCCGCGCCACGCGATCGAGATACCAGCCGGCATTGAACTGGACGGACTCCATCTCCGCGCCGAACATGCTGGCGAGCCGCAGCGCCAGGCACCAGATCAGCGCACGCGCCAACCAGCGACGGCTCGTGTCAATGCTCGAGCCTTCGCTGGAACTCGCGATTGGCCAAAGGCGCCACAATGCGAACGCGATGACAAGGTGCGCAGCGTGATCGACGACCCACAGCGCCACTGCAGGAACGGATGCCGGCAGCGTCTCTGGCAGCAAACCTGAGCGCCCGGCAAGCACGATCACGGCTCCGAGGACGACCATCCCACCGGCCGCAACGATGTGGCGTTTCGCTGATCCATCCGACGCCCGCACCGCAGCGTGATGGGCAGCGAGCGCCACACCGATTGGCAGGATCCACACGTCGAGCAGTGCGAAGTACAGGGACGGAAGCGGGTTGACCGACAGCAGGCCCGCCCCACCAATCGCGTTGCCGTCACGAAGGCCCGGGTATGTCAGGACGAAGAAGGTGGAGTTGATCGCCAAGGCGGCGAACGTCGTTGCAAGGCGCAACTGGAACCGATCGCGCAAGATCCACCCACGGGGCGCGGCGAGCGCGGCAACCGCGACCGCACCAGCGATTGCGATCGCTTCGAGGGCAACGACCGGCCAGACCAGCGGAGGGAACGCCAGACCACGCAGGAGGATCTCCCCGGCAAGCAGGGCAATCGTCGCCAGGAGAGGCAGAACATAGCCACTCGACCAAATCAGGTGCAGGCGGCCATTGCTTGGCGACGTCGTCGAGGACGCGTGTACCGGACCCGGACTGATGCCCGGTTCACTGTCAATCGCGGTACTGCGAAGGGACATCACCATGCGATCTGGTCACATCTGGGGGAGCTTCCCGCTGCTCACGGACATCTGGCCCATGGATAGCGTGGCGCTGCGGGCGTCATTCTGGCGTGACGCCCCCATCACCAGTGAACTGAACCCCGGGATTTGTACGCGTCCGAAACGGCGGCGACGCGTCGCCATTTCATCTTCCCGTCGTATGCACTCGATCCTCGTGCCTGCTGGGCGTTTCCATTTTCCCACCGGGTGCTCGTGCCTCGCCTGCTAGCGGGTCGGGGTTGGGCAGGGGCAGCCCCTCTCCCGCTTTCATTTTTCCACCGTATGCTCGTTCCTCGCCTGCTAGGGGGGTCGGGGTTGGGCAGGGGCAGCCCCTCTCCCGCCGCAGCGGGGGAGGGGTTGGGGAGGGGGCTTCTCCAGGGGGGGTTGGGGAGGGGGCTTTGGCGGTATCGGGGGTCAGGGGGTGGCAATCGCGATCCTCGCCCCTCGAACCATCATTTCAATGGCCACGGCCACGAGGATCAAGCCCATCAACCGCTCCATGGCGGTGACGAACCGCTCACCGAGCAGGTGTTGCAGGCGCGCGGCGCTGAGCAAGATGGCGGTGCTTATCGCCATCGCGACGGTCAACGCACCAACCCATTCGATCAGGCGTGCCGGTTGTTGGCTCGCAAGGAGCATGACGGTCGCCATCGCACTCGGCCCGGCGATCATCGGGACGGCGAGCGGCACGATGAACGGCTCAGGAATCTCGATCTCGGGGCCGGCCGGTTGCGGAAAGATCATGCGCAGCGCGATGAGGAACAAGATCACGCCGCCAGCAAGCTGCAGGCTCGCGTTGCTCAGGCCGATTGCAGCCAGGAACCCTTCGCCACCAAGCATGAACCCAAGCAGGACGACGTAGGCGACCGCGTGCTCTCTCAAGATCACCGGCCACCGCTTCCCAGCGGGACGCGACTTGAGGGCACTGGCAAACGTGGCGATGTTGCCGAGTGGGTCGAGGATCAGGACGAGCAACACCAGCGCCGAGACGAAGCTGTGAGGCACGGGGCTACGGTAGCAGTGTCACCCCTCGACCGCCGCCCAGGGGATAGGGCCGGGGAGCCCCTCTCCCGTTTTCATTTTCCCACCGTATGCTCGTTCCTCGCCTGCTAGGGGGGGCGGCGTTGGGGCGGGGGCCGCAAACTACGGGTGACGAAGCCAACGCCTCTCCCACGTTGCGACCAGAGAGGGGAAGTGGAACACAAGCATGGCGACGCAATCATCACCAAGGAGCATCGGGCCAGACGATATCGATCCGGCGAAGCACCCACAGCGGGTCCTGGTTGTCGGGGGGAGTGGGCACGTTGGCACCTTCATCACTCCGTACCTGCAGCGCGCGGGGCACGTGTTGCGCGTGATGGACGTCCGGCCACCGGCGGCAACCGGCGTCGAGTATGTCGAAGGATCTGTCACTGATCCGGACGCGGTTGGTCGCGCCCTCGATGGCGTTGACACCTTTCTCTGGGTGGTCATGCAGAAGCCCCAAGGAGGCAGCGTGACCGACCAAGACGTGCCGACGATCCTCGCGAACTATGAGGTCAACGGCAAGGGCCTGCACCTCATGCTCTTCCTGGCGCAGCAGCGGGGGGTACGCGCGGGCGTCTACACCAGTACCATGAGCGTTCATTACCGCCATCGGCCCTTCTACCCGGGCGAGGACGAGACGCCACTGGACACACCGAGCGTGTACGGCCTGACCAAGGGGTACGGGGAGTCCACGTGCCGGTACTTCGCACGGTGGTTCGGCATGCACCTGATGGCGCTCCGGATCACCGGCCCGCGCACGCGCGCCCAGTACCTTGAGGAGCGAAGGGCGCGCCCGGATCGCATGTACCCGGATGGGACGGCGACAGGTAGCCCAATCTACATCGTCGATGAGGCTGACCTCGCGCGCGCGTACTTGGGCGCGATTGACGCGGTCGCCGAAGGAGCCGCTGCGGCACCGGCGGACCCGCCTCACCCCCAGACGAGGCGTCGCGGCCGTTTCGACGCGATCTTCATCGCTGGGGACGAGGAAGAGGAGTGGCATAACCTCGGCCGAGCGCGGACGTTGATCGGCTGGTCTCCCAGATCCCACCAGTTGCTTAGGCCGTAGGCCCCAGGACCAGTTTCAGGTGCATTGCCGCACACCGCTTGACACGGCCCCATGCCACGCGTAGTCTGGGGCGCAGGTGGAAAGGAGGTGATGTCGAAATGGGTAAACGCCGCGTCAGCGGAAGTCTCCACCGCGCCCGTTCGACAGATTTAGTAGTGAGTACACCACGTGAGGTGCGTCGCGACTAAATCGCGAACGGTTCGGGAACTGACGCCGGACTTCTGACTGGCGCCCAGAAACCCCTCTTCCACTGTCAAGTGGGAGGGGGGTTTCGTCGTTGACCGTCACGCCGCATCTCCTCCACCAGGCGACGTACCGGCCTCGCGGCGCGCAACCGGGCGGAACGTGACCCACACGAGTGCCTGCGCGAGGATGAGTGCCCCTGCCCCGGCCACGAACGGCGCCGCCGGCAGCATGGCGTACATCCAACCACCGAGTGGAGGCATGACGATTGCCGCAAGTCCCCCCGTTGTGGCCAGAAGGGCAACCCCGGACGCGACGTTTGCGCGATCGCTCCGGTCGGTGAGCGCGACCGTCACCAGTGTGCCGATGGCGGGGATCCCTCCCCGGCAGAAGTAGCCGAGCGCCTGGACCCACAGCGCAGGAGAAGCAAGCGTCGCCAGGAAGTGCACTGCGGTCAGGACACAGGAAGCAACCATGGCAATGCGAAGGCCCCACTTCCGGCGTAGACGCTCGATGACGAGAACGATGACCGCCGCGCCCGCTGAGGCGGCGGCACCCGTCCACCCGATGCCGGCAGCGTCGTACGCAAAACGGTCGCGGAGGTAGATCGCCGAGAACTGGATCGCGACGTGGATGGCCACGTTCACCGCCAGGCTCGTCACCAACAACAGCCGGACCGGCGCGGAAGCGAGCAGGTCGCGATACGAGGCCCAGCCGGCGCCCAAGGCACCGCCCCGGCGTCCTGACCGAACAGGGTCGCTCGGCGTCCCGGAAGCGGCCGGTACCGGCAGGGCGAACGACCGGCACATCGCCATCGCAAGGACGCTCAACCCGCAACCCAACAGCGCGAGCGGGAAGACTGCATGGTCCCCGAACTCGCGCGAGACCCAGCCGCCAGCCGGCGGTGACGCCGTCATCGCGATGAACTGCGCGGACCCGATCACGCTATAGAGGCGTGCCACGCCAACCCGCTCCTCGTCGGCAACCCGGGTGAGGTACCCGTTTACCGCAGGCGCAAGAATGGCAACGAAGTTCTGGACGAGAACGCCGGGGACGACGTGCCACCAGTCTCCGGCGAGCGCAAAGCTGCCTGTCGCCACCGTGTGCAGGCCATGCAGCGCCACCATCTGCCACTTGTGGTGCCCGAGTTGCGCGACAAAGCCGCCGGGCAGGTAGACAAGGGTCGCGATCAGGCTGCCGATGCCGATCACCGATCCAACCTGGACGGGGTCTGCGCCAAGCGACGCAAGATAGACCGGCCAAGTGTACGCCCAGAGGCCGGCACCAAGCCCCCACAGGAACCACGCGTACGCAAGCACGCTGGCGTTTCGGCCGAGTCCGGGCAGGCTCGGGAGAGGGGTCGCCTCGAGCGCCCGTCCGACCGGAGCGAGGAGTGCGAGGCCCGCTGACGCGCGCCCGGGCTTGGCCGGTGGGTCAACGGTTTCCATGCGCGGATGTGGTACCAGACTGCGCTACCCTGCCCGATGGTTCCCACTGCACGCCCAGAGGCTTCGTGATCCGCGAACTCCTTGCCCCTCATCTTGCCCCGTTGCCGCGGGCGAATACCCGGACCCGATCACATCAGCCCCCTACCCTTGAGTTCCCCCAACCCCCTGCCCAATCCTCCCGGGCCAAATGGCACGCGCGGCACAGCGTACGTCGGCGGCGACATGGTCACGCGAACAAGGAGCGACAAACGTGAATGGAGGTGACCCGTGGACGCGCGACCCAGTGCATCCAAGTCGTGCTGGTCCACGCCCCAGGTTCACGACGGATGGTGCGATACCCGCCACCGCCGGCATACCGGTCGCGCCCGGCGATCTCGTCCGCTTCCCGGATGGTCGGCGTCGACACGTCACCACTACATTCGCGTGCCACGACCCGGCAGGTGGTGCGCGGTGGTGGTGGTCGTTTCTCGACGACGGGACGGTGCTTGATCAAGCAGCGACCGGGGACTGGCACCACGCCAGGCACGAAATCCTTCCGTTGAGTGCCCCCTTCGCCCGCGAATTGGTCGGACCGAACGGCTACCTTGAGGACTTCGAAGCACACGTACGAAGCGGCGCACGCGCGCCAACTGTCTCAGTGCCGCACGCAGGCAGACAGTGGCATGTGGCAACCACCGGTGTCGTCGTCGCGACGCACGCTGGTGAGGACGCTCCGTTGCCGGGCTGGTCAATGCTTGGCAGGGGGGCGCCCGGCATCCCCGACGTGTGGTTTGCACTCGAAGACCGGGCACGGCCAACGCAGGCAGTCATTGGTATCTGGACCGACCACGTCGCGCTGGCGTGGGGTCGGCGCCTGCTGCCGCGCCGGTCCCGGGCGAGATCGCCAAGGACGCTCAATCGCTAGCCGTGGATGCTCGAAGCGATCACGATTGCAACGGCAATCACGAACGCGCCGGCCATGATCGCCGCCGCGACGTTTCCGTCGTCAAAGATGCGCCTCGACAGGTCGCCCGGCGTCAGACGGTCAAAGGCCTTGAATCCGAGGAAGAGCAGTACGAAGCCCAGGACCGAGAACACGGTCGCAAGCAGCATGTTCAGGAAAAGCTGCGTCAGGTCCAGCGTCACCGCTCCGCTCCCGCTGCGCGTGCCCACGCGAGGCGATGCGCTTGACGCGAGTATAGTCACCGCCCACTCCCTCCCGAGCATGAGGATTCCGGATGAAGATTGCACTGATCGGTGCCGGCAGCGTCGTGTGGACGCGTCGGCTCATGATGGACATCCTGAGCTTTCCCGAACTTACTGGCGCCACCTTGTCGCTCATGGACATCGACCCGGTGCGCCTCGACACGGCGCGACAGACCGTCGAGCGACTCGTGGCGCAGGTCGGCGCGCCTGCCACCGTCGAGGCCACGCTTGACCAGCGCGAAGCGGTCCGCGGTGCGAAGTACGTGATTTATGCCGTGCAAGTCGGCATGCACAACGCCACGCTGCTCGACTTCGACATCCCGCGCAAGTACGGCCTGCGCCAAACCATCGCCGACACCCTTGGCGTCGGAGGCATCTTTCGGGGGTTACGCACTATCCCCGTGATGCTGTCACTCCTGCGCGACATGGAGCAAGTCTGTCCAGACGCCCTCTTCCTTAATTACGTCAACCCAATGAGCATCCTGTGCCTCGCGGCGTCCCGCGCCAGCGGTATCCGGACGGTCGGACTCTGTCACAGCGTTCAAGGGACAGCGCACCAGTTGGCGGGCTACCTTGGCGTCGACGACAAACGTGTGGGGTACCACGTGGCCGGCATTAACCACATGGCGTGGTTCCTCGACCTGACTGTCGACGGCCAGGACGCGTACCCCGCCCTGTGGGAGGCGATGGGCAACGCCGCGATCTATTCAAAGGACAAAGTGCGGTTCGAAATGATGCGCCGCCTTGGGTACTTCGTCACCGAGAGTTCGGAGCACATGGCGGAGTACGTGCCGTACTTCATCAAGCGTGACGACCTCGTCCGGGAATTTGATATCCCAATCGACGAGTACGTCCGTCGCAGCGAAGCAAACCTCGCCGAGTTTGACCGCACCCGGGCCGAAGTCGCCAGCGGTGCGCCGATCGAGATGAAACTCAGCCATGAGTACGCGGCGCACATCATCCGCGCGATCGAGGCGAACGTGGACTGGTCGTTCAACGGCAACGTGCCGAACTCGAACGACCGCCGAACCGCCGCGCTGATTCCGAACCTCCCTGCCGACGCCATCGTCGAAGTACCGATCCTGACCAACCGCGCCGGCCTGCAGCCGTGCCATGCGGGCGAATTGCCGGGCGGCGTCGCCGGACTAAACCGCACGCACGTCTCCGTGCACCAGTTGGCCGTCGAGGCCGCGCTGACCGGCAACCGCGACGCGCTCTACCAGGCGGTCATGCTCGACCCGCACACGGCAAGCGTCCTTTCGCTCGATGAGATCTGGCGCATGACCGACGAACTGATCGAGGCACACGGAAATGCACTCCCGGCATTTGCCCCTCGACGCCTCGTTGGTGGCCCCGGCAGGCCAGGGCGCTAAAGAGTCTCCACCTGTCGCCGGTATCGCTCACGAAGTGGACCGTCCGACCGTGTTCTGTATGGAGAGAGGAGGGCCAAATGAGCGACACAGCATCAAGCACCGTTGGGTCATTCGCCCGCGCGGTCGCATTCGCTACGGAGGCGCACCGAGGTCAGGTTCGTAAGGGCGCTGACGCCGACCCGTACATCAGCCACCCTTTGGCGGTCGTAGCCATACTCGCCGACGAGGCACAGATCGCCGACTGGGTGACGTTGTGCGCCGCGGTCTTGCACGACACCATCGAGGACACCGGCACCTCACACGACGATCTTGAAACGGCGTTTGGGACCGAAGTGGCCGATCTCGTGGCTGAGGTCAGCGACGACAAGCGCCTTCCCAAACACGTCTGCAAGGCAGACCAGGTTGCACGGGCTGCAAAGGCATCACCGAAGGCAAGACTCGTCAAACTTGCCGACAAGATCGCCAATCTGCGCGACATCGCCGACCGACCCCCAGCAACGTGGTCCCTCAAACGGAAGCAGGAGTACTTCGACTGGTCAAAGGCGGTCGTCGACGCGATCCGCGGAACCAATCCCGTGCTTGAGGGTGCGTTCGACGCGACGTTTGCACGCCGGTCTGAGCTTACTTAGCGTCCGTATCTGTCCTCCCTTCCTGCGGGCCTCAGTGCACGCCTCGTATGCAATACTTGTGCCATGAACCTGTCACATACCCTACCCCGTAGCCCACGCGAGTCGATCTGCGGCGTCGCGATGGTCGCTCGCACCGCCGACAAGGCCCGCGCCGATGCGGCGGGCACCCTCGGCGCGTACACGTACGCCTGCCGGATGAGCCGCATGCTGTTTGCATTCATCGAGACCGACGCCGACGCCTTCCGTGAGGCGACAACCGCCACACCGGACGACGCGGGCGTGCGAACGTTCGTCGACGAGCGCCTTCGAGCACTTCATCGCACCGATGAGGACATTGCCATCTTCAACCGGTCGATCGCTGCCCCGCCTACCCCTGAGGCGGTTGCGGACTTTCTGGACGAAAGACACGATGCGGTGCCAGATCGGCGTGATATCTGGACGTACGTCGACTTGATCGATGCAGAGGAGGGGCGTGCGGTGCCCGTCCGGACAGACACACCGACCTGGGCGGCGTGATTGCGCTGACTGGCCTGCAGTAGCCTCCCTTCGCTCGCAGAGATGGGAGGCTAGGGGGTAGGCCCAGTCCTTGCACACTGGGCGACAATCACGGAGGTGGCAGACGTACTGCATCGTCGCCGCTCCCGAAGGAACTCGCCATGGTTACGCGACGCTTTGCTCAAGTCGATGTCTTCACCGCCATACCGTACGGCGGCAACCCTCTCGCCGTCGTGCTGGACGGTGATGGTCTCGACGACCACGCCATGCAACGGATCGCGAACTGGACAAACCTCTCGGAGACGACGTTCGTCGTCCCACCGACCGATCCGCAGGCGGACTATCGTGTGCGGATTTTTACGACCGACCGCGAGTTGCCGTTCGCCGGCCATCCGACCCTCGGCACGTGTCACACGTGGCTCGCGTCAGGGGGCACCCCACGAGGCGCCGACATCACTCAGGAGTGCGCGGTAGGCCTCATATCTATCCGGCGTGAAGGCACTCGCCTCGCGTTCGCAGCGCCACCGCGCCGGCGCGACGGGCCACTCGACGAGGCAGAGGTGGCAATCATTGCGCGCGGTCTCG
Source organism: uncultured Chloroflexota bacterium (assembly GCA_903836285.1). Lineage (GTDB taxonomy): Bacteria > Chloroflexota > UBA11872 > UBA12225 > UBA12225 > CAILQO01. The sequence continues at coordinate 969 of CAILQO010000564.1, read as the reverse complement.
GAGTTGATCGCAGCGAGATCATTCACCATGCGTGGTGCGACAACGGCCCAGAGTGGCGCGGTGTCATGCTGGCGTCGGCCGACCGCGTGCTTTCGTTGACCCCCGAGGCTGCGATTTTGCGCCTGATCGGATTAGGCATCGGTGTGGTCGGCGCAAAAGTTGGCGTCGTCGGCGCGACAGGGCTTGTCGACCCCGACGCACCTGCCTTCGAGGTGCGTGCATTCATCCCGGGCGATGCGGGGGTTGCCGAGGACCCGGTGACCGGGAGCTTGAACGCCGCCCTCGGCCAATGGTTGATCGGAGCCGGCCTTGCCCCGGAACGGTACGTCGCGAGCCAAGGAACGGCCCTTGGGCGCGCGGGACGCGTCCATGTCTCACGCGACGACTCCGGCCAAGTGTGGGTGGGCGGAGACACGGTGACGTGCATCCGCGGCACGATTGACGCCTGACCGGCGCTACAACGGTTTGGTGTCGGGCTACCGCTCGAACTGGGACTTCACGTCGCCCGCATCAGCCGAACCGCCATATGCCGTAGGTGCCTCAGCAACGCGCCGACGGTCGATAGCCTCCGGTAGCCCGGCCACAGGCGCAGGCCCCGCACGTCGTGTCAACGGCAAGGAATGCAGTGCGGTCAGTTCGCCGCGCAGCTCCATGCCAGTGCCCACTCCGGCCGTGCCGGGTGGAACGTGGCGGATCCACGTGGCCAGTCGATCGGCGACGGCACCGATCCCGAGCGATGCCCGACCGTCAATCGCGCACTCCCAAACGATGGCGACCCGCCAACCACGCGCCGCAAGGTCAGCAACGTTCCGCGCATCACGGGCGCGGTTCATCGCGAACTTCGCCGCCCAGAAGTCGCGGTTCGTGCGGGGCAGCCGGTGTGCACCGCAATCATGCACGTGCCAGAAACACCCGTGCACCATCATCACTGCACGATAGCGGGCGAAGCTGGCGTCGGGTCGGCCGGGG
>CAILQO010000563.1 GCA_903836285.1 uncultured Chloroflexota bacterium | reverse complement strand
GACGAGGAAGCCAAGCGTCATATAGCCGAGGTCGGAGTAGGTTACGGCGGTACCTGGCGATGCTTGAAGTGGTGTGGAAAGGACCCGGTGACGCACGGTGTCGATGTCGTCCCCGGCCTCCCAGAACGGGACATGCGCCGGTAGGCCGCTGGTATGCGTCAGGAGCTGGGCAACCGTCACCTCGTGCTTGCCGTCGCCTGAGAATGCAGGGAGGATGCCTGAGACCTTCCAACCGAGATGCAGGTCGCCAGTCTCGACCAGACGCATGACCGTGGGCATCGCCACGATCACCTTCGTGAGCGAAGCAAGGTCGAAACGATGGGAGTCTGCGAGTGCGTCGGCGCCTAGTCCCGTCTCAACCCGGCCCGCGACGCGCCGCCACCGCGTGCCGTCCCGATCTCCCACCGCTGCGGCAACGGCAGGGATGCCGCCCTGGATGGCGCGACTGACCGCCCGGTTGAGCGCTTCGAACGGATCGAACGGGAAGTGTCGCGGAGCCGCGTGCAAGGCGTCGGGCATGGCGTGCATCGACTGTACAATCGCACCAATGAACAAGCGTCGACGTGTGGCTCTGAAGAAGCGCCGGAAGACCCGTGAGAAGGCCAAGATCAAGGCGCGTGCAGTGAGGACGGCCACTGGTCGACGCGGCGCGTAGCACCCAGAGCTTCGGTGCGGTCGCGCCGACGTATCGCCGCATGGTCGGAGGGCGGTCGTCGGTATGATCCCGGCGATGGTTCGCTTCGTAGGCATCACGGCACGTGCCTGTCACGTGCCGTTTTTTTGTGCCCGCGGTCGGGGTCGGCGTGCGGTTTCCGAGGCGGTGCTTGCCGTCGGCACGGCGGCAATGCTCCTCGTGGGCTGCACCCCCACCGACGTCTTCACGCCGCGAACCTCCTCTGACGTCGTTGGTGCCGCTGTCCCGCAGGGCGGGGCAACGGTTGCGCCCACCACGGCTGTCGATTCGAACCTGAAGCCAATCACCGCGGAGCAGGGCATAGGCCTTGTGGCCAATGCGTGGCTGTTGTTCGTCAACGAGTACGTCGAGCCGATGCCACACGGTCCGCTGCTGAAGGCTGCGTGGCGAGGCTTCGAGGCTGCTGCTCCCGGGCCCAAAGGCCCCCCGCCAGAGATCCTCGGCGCGGAAGCGCAAGCGGACATCGACGCATTCGAGCTCGCATACCTCGAAGCGTCAGCTGCCGTGCCGGGTGCCTCGCCAGTCCACTCCGCGGCGGCGTACGCGGCGATCCGCGGGATGGTCAAGGAGATCGGCGACTGCCATACGGGTTTCTCGACGCCTGCGCAGGTTGCCGAGGCAAACCAACGACAGGATGGCACCGTGCGCTTCGCCGGCATTGGCGTCCGGATCAAGCGGAAGAAGGGCGAGGCGGCGATTGTCTCGGAGCTGATCGCGGGCGGTTCAGCGGGAAAGGCCGGCATCAAGCCCGGCGACGCCCTCGCTGCGGTTGAGGGCGTCGACATCACCGACCTCGCGCTGGATGACATCGCCGCGCGCATCCGTGGCAAGGAAGGGTCTTCGGTCAAGATCACAATCCAACGCCCGGGCGAGAAGGCGCCTCGCGTCATCACGGTGACCCGAGTGGCGATATCGGAGAACGCGGTCGAGTCACGGCTTGTCGGCGGGGACCGCGTCGCGTACGTCAGGATGAATGGGTTCTCCACCGCCGCACAGGATCAGGCGATGGCAGCGATCGGGGCGCTGCAGGCAAGGGCCACCAAGGGTGTCATCTTGGACTTGCGCACGAATGGCGGCGGCGATTTGAACGTCTACCTTTCATTCCTCAGCAAGTTCCTGAAGGATGGTCCCTTCGGGTTCGAGACGAGCCGGAAGGGCGACAGGATCGCCCTGGGACCAGACGGGTCGTACGTGGGCCTGAAGGTGCCTCTGGTCGTGCTTGTGAGCGATAGCACGGCGTCGGCAGCCGAGGCATTCAGCGCTGCCGTGAAGCAGTACGGCGTGGCGAAAGTTGTTGGGTCGCAGACGGCTGGATGCGTGGGGATTGGGTCCCGGTACGGATTGCAGGACGGGTCTGCCGTCGCCGTGACCACGCGCAAGCTCTCTGGGCCGAAGGGGGAGGAGCTCAACCGCGTCGGCCTGAAGCCGGACGAGGTCGTTGAGGTGACCCGCGAGGAGCTCGCTGCAGGCAGGGATCCAGTACTCGACCGGGCGGTCAAACTCCTCGGTGCGTGATGCCCGACGCTACCTCAACGCGAATGCCTCCGTACTTCCCATGATCGACGCGAGTTCCGGGGCCTTGAGATAGGTCGGCACCCACGCGACGCCTTGTCGTTCGATCTCTTTCAGGAGTGTTCGCAGGCTGACCTGCGATCCTTCCACGAGTCGCTGGAAGACACGTGCAACGTCCTCCCGGGTGGACCGCCGTTCACGCAGGTCCCGTATGTCGAGTTCCTCGACGGTCGCCACCGTTCGGAGGGCGTCTACATACGATCTTGAGCCGGTCGTGATGAGATCGCGGTACATGGCTCCAAACGTCGGGTCGGTTGCGCTTGCACCCTCCGGACCCGGGGCTGGATCGGCGATGTCGTAGCGCGCGAGCAGCTGTCTAACCGCCTCGCCGTGGGTTGCCTCGGTCGCCGCGATCGCTGCGAATGGCCCCTTTTTCCACTTGACGAAGAATGCAAGGCACACGTCACGCGCGAGGTTCTCCTCAGCGCGCATCCATCTCAGGTCATTGCGCTCATCTGTCGAAAGGAGGTCAGCGAGCGGAAGGTGCGCTAGCTCCAATTGCAACGCACGTGCGTTTATTTTGGACAGTTCGTCAGGCTCAACATTCGCCAAGGCAGACTTTGGCGGCGATGGGGCCCTGACGGACGCCGGGGTTGGTGTTGCCCCGGTCCGTGCCGGGTCGGGCCCTGACGGCTCCGGTAGCCCCAAGGCATGCACTGACGGGCGGTATAGCCATGTTCTGATTGCTGGCAACACGTTGGGCCGCCCCGGCAGGTGGGAGACGAGCGCTCGTACCCATCCTGTGCCCACGTACGCTGTACCGACGGTCCCGGCGACCGTAAGTGTTGCCACCCCGGCAACCAACGTGCCACGACGATCCATGCGTCTGTCTCTCTTGGGTCAACCGTAAGTGGCGCTCGTGGATATGGCATCCAAGACGGCCTAATGCCCTTGTCGGCAGGTCCCCGGCATCTTGCGCGACGCGCACGCTGCCTTCTTGGTCATGGTGCGGTGGCCGTCGTTCGCGACTTTCCGGTTCGACGGACGGTCACGCAGGCGAAGTGCGGGTGCGCCGAGCGCTATCTGCTTGGCCCGCCCTCGTGGCCGCTGCCGATGATCGCGTCGTAGGCCTCGATGGTGAGATACATGGGCGCGTACTGTGCGCCGTGGCGCTCAATCTGCCGCACGAACGCCCGCAAGTGGTTGCGCGACCCACGTTTGAGCTCCGCGTACACGCCCGCGATGTCCGGGAGCGTTGATTCCCGGGCCTCAAGGTCGCGGATATCCAGTTCCTCGATGCGTGCGCCGACCTTGAGGCCATCGACGTACGAGGCAGATCCAGTGGTGACGAGTTCCTGGTAGAGGCGGCTGAAGATCGGGTTGCTGTAGTTCCCGACCACCGTGCCAGATGCAGGGTCCGCGACCCCGTACCGATCGATGAGCAGGCGCACCGCTTCGGAATGGGTCGCTTCGGCTGCGCCGATGTTGCCGAACGGTCCATTCCCCCACCGTCGGGCGAGGGCAAAGTACACGTCGTGCGCGAGTCGCTCTTCCTCGCGCATCCAGATGAGCCCGTCCCGTTCGGCAGCTGGCAGCGATGGTGCCAACGGCGTTCGATCGAGAATGGCCTGTACGTCGCCACTGCGAACAGTGGTGGTTGCTCCCGTTTCGTCCTCTGGAGCGCCAGTGAACTTCGGGAACGGCGGGACGACGGGCGCTGGACCAGAGCCGGTGCCAGGTGCGACGGCAACCTCGGGGATTGGGGCCCGACCCGCTCGTAGGGCTTGCGCAGGGCTGGGGCCTGCCGGCGAACCGGGTCCTTCGCGTTGACTGGTGGCCCAGTTGGCGGTGCCGTACACGACGCCCATGAAGCCGGCAACGGCGCCGACAGTTCCCGCGATGGTGATCGTGCGGCGGCGGTTCATCGTTGAACCTCCTTGAGATGAGGGTACGCGTGTGG
>CAILQO010000562.1 GCA_903836285.1 uncultured Chloroflexota bacterium | reverse complement strand
CTCACGGACTGACAAAGAAATATCCCTCGAACATGCGCTGGGTCGTGAGCGACATCCGTCGCCGGCGAGGCCCCTGAATCGCCCCATCAACCTCGCGACGTGCAACTGCGACCTTCATCGGCCCGACCCCTTCCGCTCAAGGGCGTACCCGTAGCCTCGCACTTCGGCCCCGTCGGGCGTCTTGCGGGATTCCGGGTTGTAGTTCACGTACAGGCGCGTGCCGTCCGCGTAGGTGACCCGATTGAACCCGCGCGACAGGATCTCGTGGCCCGAGATCATCTGGTTCTCCAGGAAGCCAAACGTCTCGCGCATGAACTTGTACTCCTGCGTCGCCGGCTCCAACCAGTCGTCAACCTGACTTGAGTACAGCAAGTTGTAGTCGGTGCGGATCAGATCTGACGACGGTGCCCAAGTCAACTGATAGACCGGCTGCAGGCCCCACTCATACTGGCGGAGCAACTCGGTCTTCGGGTCGTTGCGCAGGTTTGCCCGGATCGTGTGGCGGACGACCAAGCCTTGAGTGGCGATGTGGTAGACCGGCACGGAAACGTCACCGAAGGCGTCGAGCGACGACACAGGGGCGTCATACACGCGATCCGTACGTCCGATGACGTAGGCATTCGGCCCGCTCACGATTGCCCCGCCAAGCACTTCCCGCTCCCGGTCGGCCATCTTCATCCACGTCTCGGCCACTTCCTCGCGAGACAGCGGGTAGCGGTCATTGGTGTCCGACATCACCATCACGCCCATCTGGCGCAAGTTGACCCCGGCCGCACCCATCGACTTGTGCGTCGGTAGGTCACGCTCAAGGTAGTTGTTTCGGGCGATCACCGGGTTGAGCAGGTAGATGCCCCCTGATCCCTCGAAGACCGGGAGCTTGTTCACACCCCGGACCGTGTCCCATCGAGAGTTGAACCCGTAACTCCAGTTCGGCCAGATATTTCTGAGTCCGGGAATTTGTCCGATGATGCCGCCTGAGGAGAACGTGTACCCGAACATGTAGTCGTCTTCGAGGATGACGTTGACCCCAAGCTTCCTGGCGCCGTCAATCAGGGCCTTCAACCCGTCGTTCCCGCCCAACTCGCTCTCGGCGGGGTACCTCCGTGGCCACCGTCCGCGATACCCGTCGTCAGCCCAACCGACAAGGTGGACGTCAAAGTCCTTGACCCCCTTGTCGACGAACTGCCGGATGATGGTCAGCGCCTGATCGAAGGTAGTCGTCGGCACGAAGTCCTCGCGGAACGACGACAAGCGCGTGATGCCCATGAACAAGTCAAGCAACGGGCGTACGGGCTGGCTCACCGGCTTGACTTGGCGCACCATCATCAGGAAGTCGCGGTACGCCTGCGCCATCCCAGCGTAATTTGAGTTCTCACCGCTCAGGAGTACGTAGCGGACCTGGCGATCACCCGGCAGGCGCTCCTCCTCGATCTTGTTGACAAACACGCTCCGTCGGCGTGGGATGCTCGCCTGACGCCGGTAGATGAACTCGGCCGAACCCCGGTTAGCGGCCATGATGTAGCCAGCAAGGTACGCGTTCACGTTTGCCTGGAACTCGCCCTTGGTCACGATCCCGGCGTAGGCACCGTCCTCGTGCTTCACGCCCCAGACTGGCATGGTCGGACGCGTAATCGTGAAGCCCGGGCGCCTGCTCTGTCCGCCGGAACCGAAGAAGTTCGACGCCGCGTCCGGCCCGTAAATCTGGGCGGAGTACCGTTGGCGATATTGCGGGTATTCAGGCTTGAAGTCAACGATGGCACCCGCGCCATCCGGGATCATCACGTATCCCGTCTGCCCGACACGCGCGGCGCCGAACAGCGGGAGGACTTCCAGGGTCACGATGCGGAAGCAGGTGACGCTGGTGACAAGCGAGCAGTCGCCATACTCCTCGATGCCCTTGTCCGGGATCGTGACCTCCAGGTACGGCACCACGTGGCCATCCGGGGCCCGATCTTCCCTCAGCAGGTACTCAAGTGCGAGCCGCATCTTGAACTTGCCGACGTCATAGACGGCGCGAAAGCCACCGGCGACCGGCGAGACGGTGACCTGCGGTTTCTCCGAGTTCCATGTGAGCAGGTTCGTCATCTGACGCTTGGCGTTGGTCACGCTTAAAAGGAAGAGTGCATCCTCCTGCGATGCCTTCTGCGGGCCAAGCGGCTCGATCGGGTTGCTGCTCCACTGCTTCCCCGAGCGGCGATCCTCCACGATGAACCGCGAATCCGCCTTGTTGACATGCAATCGCAGCGACGCCGTCTCCGCCACCTGCTCGAAGTCGCTTGGGATCGGCGCCACCAGCGGCGACGCTGGCCCGTCAGCGTGCGCCAGTGGTGCACCTGTTGCGAGCATCACTGCCACCACCACTGCGCGTGTCACTGCCCGCCCAGCGCGCATCGCGCCACGGATCGTGGTCATCGGTCGTCCTTCGTCTCGTCGTCAGGCGTCGCGCGCTAGCGCGTCGTCACCTCGTAGAAGACCTGGTAGAAGAACTCCCAGGTATTGCTCGACAAGGCGAAGACCAAGGCAGCCAGCGCCCAGATCACGATCACCGTTGCCGCCCCGATCGCGTACGTCGCAAGCGTTCGCGCCGCCGTGAAATCGTGGATCACTCGCATGTGTGTGTAAAACAGGTACGCAACCCACGCCCGTGTGCCCCAGCTTAATGACATGTACAGCCCACGCTCTTGGAGGGTCATGGTGTTGGTGAGGACAAGCGTTGCGAGCGGCGCAAGCACGATGTACGGGCCGAAGCTGAAGCCGGCGCTCACACAGATGTCACGGAACGATCCCTCGCCGAAGAAGATCATCGAGATTGCGTAGTGCGCGAGGCACCACGTCACGAACGGGATCGCAATCCGGACGGCCTCCTGAAGGATTGACGTGTCCTCTGGATTGCCGCCGTAGAGGAATGAGGTCATGCCAAACGTGAGCGTTCGTGTGATCAAGTCAAGCGCACGCTCGACCGACCACACCGATTGGTCGATGGCGAAGAAAACGTAGTGGAAGCCCATCAGGCCCATCACGGCACCACGGGCTGCAATGAGAAGGCTCACCATGAACGCAACCGACCACCAATCGCCAGCGCGCTTGAGCTCCCAGAACCCATCCTCGGGGTGGAGCGCGACAAACACCATCTGGCGCAGCCACTTGGTGCCATACCACTGAACGTCCTCGGCGACACGCCGCCAACCCGTGGCTTCCGCACGCTTGGACACCCGGCGAGTGATCGGGAACCGTGCCGGATGGAACGGCACCTGCCCGAGTGACGCGGGCGCGTCGTGGTCAATCGTGAGCTCGTCGACGTCGACACCCGACGACACTTCGGCGCTCACTGACTGCCCCCTCGTTCGTCGAACCGCATCGCGAGCAGTCGGTTGCCGACGCGTCGACCTCCCCAGACGACAAGAACAGCGCTGCCGATGACTACGGGCAGGATCCAGCCGAACTCCTCACGGACGAAATCATGCCGAAGCTCGCCAAACGCGAGCGACCACCCGTCGCGGTTTCGGGCAACCTCGTATTCCCGCATGGCATTGACATACTCGCCTCGCTTGAAGTACGCCTTCGCAAGCCCGGTGTGCGCGAGCTCAAAGTTGCTGTCCCGGCGGAGCACCTCCCGCCAGACACCCTCGGCCTCCTGATACTTGCCATCGAAATGGAGCCGACTGCCCTTGTGGAGCAGTTCAGCAAACTCGGTTGGCCGGAACGCCTGAATGTTGTTGCGGTTTGCGTCGAGGACGTAGATACGCCCGTTCGGCCCAACCGCGAGGCTCTGAGGCAACTCGAACTTGCCGCGTTGGGCGCCCCTTCCACCGAAAATCGCCAAGAGGTTTGCCGACTGGTCGTACTGGTAGACACGTCCGCTATTGAAATCGAGCGCGGACACTATCCCCTGCGAGTCGACCGTGAT
>CAILQO010000561.1 GCA_903836285.1 uncultured Chloroflexota bacterium | reverse complement strand
TCGATGGCCGCGTTCGCGGGGGCACTGGAGCGCCTCGCGGGGATCGCAACCACCGTCTCCCCGACGATCCCCCAACGGGGCGACAGCCCGAGGACACGGGTCGTGCAGACCGTGCGCGGGGCCCCCGGCACGGCGATGCCTCCGGCCGACGGCAACCGGCTCCCGCATCCGGGCGGTGCCTTGACCACTTCCGGCGCGGACCGTTCCGGGGCAGGCACGATCGCGACGCGCACCCGGGCCACCATCGTCGCTGCCATCCTCGCCTTCTTTGCGCTGATGGGCGTTGGGGCGTGGGCAGTCCGAACGTTCGCGCTCGGCGGGCCACTGGACGCACCGCTGCCGATGCCGACCGTGGCGATGGTGGCGACAATCCCGTCGACCGTCGCGGCGATCGCCACCACCCCCGCAACGCCAAGCCCGGCGACCGTGCTCGTGCCGGTCGTGACCGGTGACACGGCGACCCGGGCCCGCGACACGCTCCTGTCGATTGGGCTTGCAGCCGAGGTGTCCGAGGCGTGGAACCGTGAGACGCCAGCGGGAATGGTGGCCGCGCAGGACCCGGCGGCCGGCATGACGGTCGCGCGCGGGCAGGTCGTCCGGGTGACGGTGAGCAAGGGCGTGCAGCGCATCGTCGTACCGAACACCATCGGCAAATCTGCACAGAACGCCCGCGACGAGCTGACGCGTGCCGGGCTGCGCGTGGATGCCGTGGAGGAGAACACTCCCCTGACCGTTGCCGGCGTGGTGTTTGAGCAGCAACCTCGCGGGGGTGAGGTCGATCCGGCGGAACCGGTGGTGATCAAGGTGAGCCGCGGTCCGGCGCGCCCGATGGTGCCGGGGGTGATCGGCATGAAGGCCGACGACGCCAGGCGCATCCTTGAACAGGAGGGCTTCCGCGTCGCCACCCGCTACGAGGCGAACTCGGGCGTGGACGCCGACGTCGCGTTCGCGCAGTTCCCGGTGGCCGGCACCGCCGCCGAGCGTGGATCGACCATCGATGTGCGGGTCCGGCGTGACGGCGCGCCAACGGCAACGGGGTTGGCTGGGAGCACCCAGGGTCCAACGGTTGCGCCGACGGCTGCCGGCACCGCGGCCACGCCCGCACGCACCGTCCCGGCCGGGCCTGCGACACCAGTCGGCGCGACCGTCGGGCCGTCCGTCGCGACCCCGCGCGCCACCGGCGCCTCCGGCGTCATTCCCAGCGTGACGCCGCGCACGCAGGCGGCTGCCCCTGCTGGTCTTCCGCCCCCAACCCCGACTGTCACGCTGCTGCCATCGCCGACGGGCACAGGACGCTCCGGCCCATAGGAACGTCGGGCCTGTTCGGCTGTCGCGTTGCACCCGACGGGAAGCCCCCTCCCCCGCTGCGGCGGGAGTGGGGCTATCCGCGTTACGATACGCAGTGTCGGGTTTTCGACATGTCGTGACCTGACCTGACGAGCCGAGCCTCGGGAGGGGACACTGGGGTGCGGGAACCAATGTCGGGTGGGAGCTGGGCACGTTTCGCTGCCACTGCGGGTGCAGTCGCAACGGCCTACCTCGCGATGCGCCAACTTGGTGGGCGCGAGTCGATGCCACTCGAGCCGGCGGCCGATGCGGGACCCGACCCGAGGCGCCGCCGTTGGTGGCAGCCGACGAGCGAGTGGCCGTTCGGGGCACGCCCGCGCACGCCCGAAGCGACCCCCGACGTCGCGCCCAGGGCCGGGATACGTGGTTCGTCAGGCGCTCCCCGCTCCCGCCGCACCGGGGGAGGGCCTGCGGTAGACGGTCAGGAGGTGGCGATGGCAACGACGAAGCTTTCCCGGAAGGACAGGCGCAGGGCGGCGCAGGCCGCCAAGCGTGACGCACGCAATGCTTCGGCGCCTCCGCCCACGTCCACACCACCGGCGCCCGTGCGCCCGCCGAAACCGCCGCGTCCGGCCACCGAGTCCGAGGCAGCGATCCTCACCTTGCACGGCCACCTCTCGAAGGCTCTCGCCCAGATCGACGGTGCGTCTCTCGGACAGGAGCCGGAGTTCATCCATCGCCTGCGGACCTCCAGCCGCCGGGCACGCGTCGCTGCTCGCGTCTGGGCGCGCCCGCTCGGCACCGCCCTAGGCGCCCGTGAGGTCAAGCGCGCCGGCGTGGCGTTGCGCACGATCGGTCGCGCCGCCGGGCCGGTTCGCGACCTCGACGTCTGGGTTGGCTCGCTGCCTGGGATCGCACGCCGCGAAGCCCCAGACGTCGATGTGGCACCACTGGTCGCGCTCTTCGAGGAGCACCGGCAGGCGGCGCTGGTCGACTTCCGGCGCCTGATTGAGGACCCCGACGTGGCGTGGTTGCGCTACACCTTCCTGCCTCGGATCGCCGCCCTGTGCGCGCACTTGCACGAGACTGACGAGCCGATCCGCATGCGCCTACGGGCCTTCTGGAAGGCGCCGACCGAGGAGGCAATCGCCGCTATCGAGCAGATGGGCGGGCCGCTCTCTGGCTGGGCAGTGCGACGCGCCGAAGCGATCCGCAATGGCGCGTCCACGATCGAGGCCGCGCAGCCGTTCGTCGAGGAGGTCTTCGCGCACGACGTCCGCCTGATCGGCAAGCGCGTGCGCTACACGATTGAGCTATTCCAGAACTGCTGGGACCAGCAGGGCGCCACCGATGCGATGGCCGCCGGCGTCGCCTCGTACACCGCGATCCAGGAGGCGCTTGGCGACTGGCACGACCACATCGTGTGGCACGACCGCATCGTCGAGGGTGCGGAAATCCTCGCGATGCGGAACGCGGAGGCTCTTGCCGGGGCCACCGACGGCGCGCCGCCGGAGACGGTTGACGTCGCACCGTTCCTGCGCCTCAGCGCGCATATCCGGCAGTCGAAGGCACGTACGTTCGACGCCATCGCGGCGACGTGGGAGGGGCGCCTGAAGATGACGGACCTCGCCCGTGCCGTGCGTCAGGCAACGAAGAAGTAACCACCCTTCCAGAAGCCCCTGCGCATCCTGCGCGCCTTCGCCGGTTGCGGAGAGGCCCCCTCCCCAACCCCTCCCCCCGCCGAGTACCTGGTTCACGAAGCGGGAGAGGGGCTACTGCCTCCTGCGCCTCCCCCGATGCGATGGGAGCGGGGAGCCTAGCCACCCCGAGGGAGGAAGCGGCGCGGGTTCACTGGTTGGTCGTTCACCAAGACCTCGAAGTGGAGGTGGGGACCAGACGTCAG
>CAILQO010000560.1 GCA_903836285.1 uncultured Chloroflexota bacterium | reverse complement strand
GTCAGGATTTCACCAGAGAACCACCGTGCGACCAGGGGAACGGCAGTGGCGACACGTATCAGCGTGTAAGTCCCTGCCCAAAACGTCACCCAGAGCGAAACGGCGAGGTCGAACAGCATCGCGTACGTGCCGGTCGAATCATCGGTGCGCACCCAGTTGATCAGGAGCGTGGCGACGGACGCGGCCACGACGCCGGCGGCCACGTCGGGGCGCGTCCCAATTCCGGTTGTGGCCCAAGCGTGCGCCCGGTGACCGACGTCGGGCTGAAGGGTGGTCACCGTGGTCACCATCGTGGGAAGAACGCACGGGTACCGTGGCCGATGGCGAACCGCCGTGGCCCGTGAGTACGAACGGTGTCAGTACCACGCACCGAAGACGTGGCCATCGTTTGCTTCGAGGCGAAGCTCGATCTGGTACCGCCCGCGCCGCGTCTCCCATGGTGACGACCAACGCGTGCCGTCGTAGAGCTGGCTCGCATTAACGCGCAGGGTTGGTTTGCCCGTGAAGGTGCCGCACACCTCAAGTGGACGGTTCGTCCCGGAGTGCTGCGCCAGTTCAACCGAAAGCAATTCGCGCCCGTCGAGGCGATCCCACGGGACGGGGACGCGATAGAAGCCGACACTCTCCGGTTGTGGCCGCGGACCAAACATCATCGAGGGGTCGAGCGGCGCGAGAATCACACCCGCAATCGACACATCGAGAGTATCGGGTGCTTCAAGCCGCCCACGTGCGCACACGTACAGAAAGGGTGACGCGCCGGACGCCGTGGCTGTGCGCCATCGGCGGTCGGTACGAGGCAACGCAATCTCGTGTCGGATTCGCATGCCGTGACGATCCAGGACCTCGCCCCAGAGCGTGCTCGGAGGGTCGGCAAAGGTGCCGCTGCCGAAGGCTAGTCCGAGCGACCCGACGAGGAACGCCCCAGCCGCCCATTCCCGTGCGCGAGGCATGGCGGTCGTGGCAAGAAGTGCGCCGACCCCCACCGCGATGCCCATGAATGCACGAGCGGCCGCGATGCGTGCGTCGGTCGCAACACACGTGGCGAGTACGCCCACGGCAATCGCTCCCCAAGGCCACCGACCGCGCGTCGCGTGGAGTCGCATCACCACTCCGTCCCTGGCGCGTAGTGGAAGTCGACGGCGAAGCGGAGCGATCCGGTGAGGACGTCGAGGTTGGTTACCGTGGCAAGCGCGACCAAGAGCGCTCCCGCAACGACGTGCCCCGCCCATGAGCCGTAGCGCCGACTCGCTAGGGCGGAGAGGGTCGCAATTGACGCGGCGGCAAGCAGCAGAATCGCCGGATAGGCGAAGTAGGCGACGCGTGGCAACTGAAAGCGTGTCGTGAAGGCGAGGGCAGGCGCAATCCCGGCGACCGCTACCGCTGTCGTCCAGTGCCTTGCTCTGGCTGGCGAGACCCACCAACCCGACGCTGCGAGTGCAAGCCACGGCAGCCAGAACGCTCCCACCACAACCCCGCGGGGTGATGAGTAGTGGCCCCAAGCAACGAGATCTTGCAGTCCCCCGCGAGCCATGCGAAGCCAGTTGGTGATTGCCTCCCCGGAGAGGTCGTTGTTGCCGCCCTCAAAATTCAGGCCGACCGCAGTGCCGACTAGTTGCCAGCTGTACAGGATTGCGGCAGTCGTCCCACTTACCACGGCGAGTCCTCGCCATTGGCGGCGCATCCCCGCATCCAACACCGCGAAGAGCAGGAACGGAAGGTGCACGAAGTACACGAGCCCTCCGACACCGGTGAGCCACCCGAGTCGCGCCCACGTTGCCAGGCTTGCGCCTCCAGCAGTGGCGCGCCACCGCTCGGCAAGGAAAAGCAGTAGGGCGAAGGCGCCGTACGCCACCGCGTGGGCTTGTGGAGCTGTGCCGGTGAAGATGAAGCCTTGGCCGGTCGCGACGAGCAGCGCACCGATGGTGCCGGTCGGCGTGTCTGGCCACAGGTGGTTGCCAAGCCACCGGATCGACAAGGCGGCGCCGCACCACGCAAAGAGGTTCGCCCCGGCGAAGCCCCAGTAGGCACCCAGCGGACGGATAAGCATCGAGGCTAGGTAGACGTGTCCAGCACGGCGGTCGAAGCCACCAGGGTTGGGGGAGGCCTCCCCAAGGAAGGTGCGCGCGAGATCGAGCAGGAAGGTTCCGTCGTTCTGGGCGAGGTGCCCGTCGAGAAGCATCGCGTAGCCATCAGCGCCCAGCCAGCGGTCCTCGTTGGCTTCCGGTCGGCTGCTTGCCAACCAAGGATTGCGGTCGTCGGCGTGCAAGACCCATTCAAGCGTGCAGAGCGCGACAATGGCTATCACCGTTGCTGCCGGACGCCACCTTGCTTCGTGACGCTGCGTGGGAGGAGGCCCTGCGCGATCATCGGTGGGTGCGGACGGATTGGCGTGAGGATGCGCCCTGAAGCCCTTGATGACAAGCGACACGCCGAGGCCGGCGACCAGGACGGCGAGGAAAAGCCCGGCGAAGTGGTCGGCCAGCGTCGACCAGCGAGCGAGGTAGTCGGCGACCGGTAGCGCCACAAGGAGTGGGACAGGCACGGCGACGGCGACCGTGGTGGCGACGAGTTCCGGCCTAGGACGGAACGGCGGCACGGCACTATTCGGATGCGCACGCGGACGTGTCACCATCGTCTGGTTGGCGGGAACGGAAGTACCTGCGCCGGACGAGAGGATAGCCACCGTGTCGCCTGCGATCGTGCCACCCCCGCCTTGGTCAACGCTAGTACGTCCACCACTCGACGTGCCCGGTTTTTTCTTCGGCGGTTACGAGTGCTCGACACAGGTCGACCGGTCAGGCCGGCGCCGCGACATGGTCGCCGAGACGCAACACGACCGCTTCCGAGAGTCGGACTACGCCGCCGCGCATGCGATCGGGTTCAGGGTCATACGAGAGGGGGTGCCGTGGCACAAGATCGACGTGGCCGACTCACTCGATCTGGCGCACTTCGATCTGCTCGTCGACGCCACGACCCACCGCGACCTGATCCCAATCTGGGACCTGTTCCATTACGGCTTCCCGGAGGACCTCGATCCATTCAAGACTGGCTTTGCCGAGCGGTTCGCCCGGTACGCCGGCGCGATCGCACGTCGTCGAAGGCAACTCGTGGGCGCAGGAGGGTGGTACACGCCGGTGAACGAGCCGAGCTTCATGGCGTGGGCCGGCGGCGAGGTGGGCTGGTTTGCGCCCTTCGGTGAGGGGCGGGGCTACGAGCTGAAGATGCGCCTCGTGCGCGCGGCGATTGGGGCGATGGCCGCGATCCGTTCCGAGGACCCGGGCGCGAGGTTTGTCAATGCCGACCCAGCGTGCCACGCAGTGGCTCCCGCCGACGCCCCCGAACTCGCGGACGAGGCGGCGGAGTTCACGGGCTACCAATGGCAGGCGTGGGACATGCTCGCTGGACGTGGTTGGCATGACTTCGGCGGCGGGCCGGAGCTACTCGACGTCATCGGCGTCAACTATTACCTCACCGGCCAGTGGGAGCATCGGCGTGGTGGTCACCTCGCCTTTGATGATCCGCGTCGCAAGCCCTTCCGCGAGATGCTTGCGGACGTCGCCCGCCGCTACCCTGGCCATCCGATCGTAGTCGCGGAAACGGGATGCTGGGGCGACCTCAGGGTGCCGTGGCTCCGGATGATCGCCGAGGAGTGTGATGCGGCGATCGCAAGCGGGGTGCCGCTGATGGGAGTCTGCATCTACCCGCTGATTGACATGACGGAATGGCACGCCGGCCACTGGATGCGAATCGGGGCATGGGAGGTCGACAACGAAGGCGGGAGCCTCGTGCGCCGACCGTACGCGCCACTAGTCGCTGAGCTAGTCCGGAGGGTCAGGACGCCAAACGCGAACCGCCCAAGGCTGGACCAGCTCCTTGACAGCTCGAAACCAATCGCGTAGATTGGTATCTCGCGTACACTGAAGACGCCTGAGTAACGGACCGTGAGGTCAGGATGAGGGCCGGTGGGATCGCATCGGCGACTGGAAGGACGCGGGGACGCGGCTTGACAACGTCGGCAGCGGTCTGGCACGATGATCTTCGCCCCGCACGGGAAACACCGTGAGCG
>CAILQO010000559.1 GCA_903836285.1 uncultured Chloroflexota bacterium | reverse complement strand
GACTCGAGCATCTGGGTCGCCGTGATCGCGGGCTTGCCCACCCGGTTGCACCTGGCCAGCAGGTCACGCTGGATCCGCGGGACGTCATGCAGTGGGAGCTCAACACCGAGGTCTCCCCGAGCCACCATCAACCCATCCGCTTCCGCGAGGATGTCCTCAATCGCTGCGAGCGCCTCCGGACGCTCGATCTTCGCAATCACGGCGCAGTGGTCGCGTCCAAATCCGCGCCGGAGGAGATGGTCGCGCAGCTCGATGATGTCGGCCCCCTGGCGCACGAACGACAGCGCGAGGAAGTCGACCCCGGCACCCGCGGCAAACGCGGCGTCGTCGAGGTCCTTCTCGGTCAGGGCGGGAGCCGAGAGAGGTGCGCCGGGGACGTTGATCCCCTTGTGGCTCGTCAGGCGCCCGCCGCGGATCACGGTCGTGCGGATGTCGTGACCGTCGGTGGCG
Source organism: uncultured Chloroflexota bacterium (assembly GCA_903836285.1). Lineage (GTDB taxonomy): Bacteria > Chloroflexota > UBA11872 > UBA12225 > UBA12225 > CAILQO01. The sequence goes on along the minus strand of CAILQO010000559.1, from coordinate 2,946 downwards.
TCGACACGGAGGGCGAGATTGCCGTCGTCGAGCAGGACCTGCATGCCCGGTGCGACCTCGCGTGGGAGGGGTGGGTAGTCGAGTGTGGCGATCCCCGGCGCAGCCACCACGTCGCGGTTCGTCAGCACGAACGGTGCGCCCTCGTCGAGGGCCAGGCTCCCAACACCGATGGCGCCGACACGGATCTTGGGGCCTTGCAGGTCAGCGAGGATTGCAACCGTGCGGTTGCCCTCGAGCTGCCGGACTCGGCCAATCCGGCCCGCGTGATCCGCCTGCGTTCCGTGCGACATGTTGAGGCGGACGACATCGACCCCCGCATCGAGGATTGCTTCCAGGACGCCAGGACGGTCCGTCGCGGGACCGAGGGTGGCGACGATGCGGGTACGGTGTAGGGCAGGAGTGGCGGGGCGCTTCACCCTCCTACCATAGCGAAGCACCTGGTCCTCTCCAGCTTCCCTCCCTGAGAACCCCCTCCCCCGGAGAAGCCCCCTCCCCAACGAAAGCGTTCACCCTCCTTCGTCGGGTGGTCAGTAGCTTGCGCCTCCGTAGGAGGACTCGGCCCCGTGAACGGCCCCTCCAGAGAGGCCTTCGTTCTCCGCGTACGCGCCCCAACCCCTCTCCCACTGCGGCGGGCGAGGGGCTATCCGGCCACGTCCTATTCGAGCCAGCCTCGTTGGCGCAGCAACTCATCACCGATCAGGCCGAGTTGCACCTCGCGCGCCGTGCCGGCGAACTCCTGCCGGTACTCGAGGCGCGCTCGCTGGAAGTACTGGACGGGCCGGTCGGCCTCGTTGACCTCGGGGGTGATCGGGTAGCCAAGTGCGTCGACACCGCCCCGCGCGTCGAAGTACCTGAGGAACGCATTCTGGACCACGAAGCCGGTCTCTGGGAAGAACCGGCGTTCGGCGGTCGATTCGATGGGGTCACTCGGTGTGGGGCGATCGGTCAGCAACTGGTCGCCGAGCAGCGAGACCTGCACCTCGTACGGCGTCCCCTCGAGGTCGGGGCGGAACTCCAGGCGCCCTCGCTGGAACCACTGCACAATGAGGCCACCTTCAAGGAACAGCTCGGTCCGGGGGAACCCGAACCGCTCGAAGCCGCCGAGCCGATCGTACGCGTTCGCGAAACGGGGGGACAGGTTGTGCTCGGTCGCCTGCACGTAGCGTCCGGCGTTCTGCCCAACGGCTGGGGAGGCCGGGGCGGTCGGCGGGAGCGCGAGTATCCAGACACCTCCGGCTGCTGTCGCCAGCAACGATGGCACGCCTTCGAGGCGGGGGGATGCGGGCGCGGTGGGGGCGCGCGGACTGGTTGATGCCCCAACCGCGAGGACGCCCGTCACCGGTCGTGGAAGCGGTGGAAGTTCCACCCAGTTGGCCCCGCGATTGGTTGTGCGCATGGCGGCGCCGCGTGCGCCGACGAGGTACCACGCATCGGGAGTCCCCGGCTCGGCAACGAACCCGACTGGCGCGAGCGCGTCGGGGATTGAGGTGATCCGCTCCCACGTTTGCCCGCGGTCGCGGGAGGTGGCAACGCCACGCTCGGAGACCGCAATGGCCAGGCCCTCGACTTCGGGATGGAACCAGACGCCGTTCAGTCCCCCCGCGGGCAGGGCGCCCTGGACCGGCTGCCAGGAACGACCGCCGCTCGTGGAGCGGTACAGGCCCGGTGCGAACGCCGTGGCCATAAGGACGACCGACGGGTCTGCCGGGCACTGGGCGAAGGCAATCGCGCCTGCCGTGACGCCGTATCGGTCCCGCGGGAGGCCGGTGGACGCCTCGAACCACGTGACGCCGCCGTCCTCACTCGCGTAATTGCCTCGAACTTCCGTGCCTACCACGATGTGCCGGGGGTCTGATCGATCAAACAGGATTGCGGTCACTGGCGGAAGTGGCACACGAAGCCGTTCCCACGTGGCCGCCCCGGTGGCGAGCCGGAAGAGCGCCCCAACGCCTGAGACGACGAGGGTGCGTGCATCACCGTTTGTGAACGCGCCGGCGACTAGGCTAAGGTCCAGCGGCAGCCCTCGATCGATGACCTGCCACGTGCGCCCGCCATCGAGGGATCGGCGTACGCCGGTGCGAAGCTCGGTGCCCGGAACCGGGGCCGCAAGGGCTGCGATGGTGCCGTCGATTGCCGCGACGAGGGCGACCACGCCTTCCCCGGCGCCGGTGAGGCGTTGCCACCCGGGTAGGGGCGAGGCCGGTGACGCCGGTGACGCCAGCGCGCGCGCGGTGGGGTCAAGAATCGCGCAGAGGCACACCCACGCGAGCGTGAGACCGACCCCAGTGGTGCGGGTATCCCGCCGGGTCACCTCGGGATGACCAGTCTGACGCCGGGCACAATCGAGTCAGGGTCAGCCAACCGGTTTGCCCGCAATATCGCGTCGACGGAGGTGCCGTACCGTGTGGCGATGCCCCAAAGGGTGTCACCGGCCACGACTTGGTGCGACACGGTGCCGACAGGGCGCGCGATTGTCGGTGCGGCGCGTTGCGGGGTCGCGGAAGGCGCCAGTCGTAGCGCGGTCGCGGTGGGAACTGGCACTCCCGGCGTAGCGGTCACGACTGGCAATGGCGTGCCGGCTGGCTGCGGTGCCCCGATGGTTGGCGACGCTTGCGCAGCGCCCGCAACCGGGGTCGCACCGCCCACAATGGCTCGCTCCGTCGACCAGTTGTTGGCACCCGGAGTCGAGGCTGATGTGATGGATGGGTCAGCGAGGCCGGGCGGGACCCCCGCGGTGTTCCGGTCACGAGTGGCAGCGCCGGCGCTCGATGAAACCTCGCGGGTGGACGTCGGCCCCCGGGGGGGCGTCGTGATCGTCGGCGGATCGATGCCCAACACTTGGGCGTCTGGAGACTGGCGTCGCGCAGCGGCGTCGATTCGCGCCCAGGCAGCGAAGGCGCCCCATCGTGCTGAGGCTACTTGGGCCGCAGACTCACTCGTCGAGGT
>CAILQO010000558.1 GCA_903836285.1 uncultured Chloroflexota bacterium | reverse complement strand
CGCCTCGGGTCCGAACGCGACCTCGCCGGCGTGGCGGTCTTCTTGGCGTCGCCGGCCTCCGACTACGTCACCGGTCAGGTCCTTGCCCTCGACGGTGGCGCGACCGCCTGGTGAGATTGCCATCCGCCTACAGCCGCACCACCGCCTCCGACGTCGTGTGTGCCCGCACCGCGTCCCACTCCAGGTCCACCCCCCAACCGGGGCCAGATGGCACCTGCACCATCCCGTCGACGACGCGAATCGGTTCGGCCAAGATCAGGTCGCGTTCGCGCGCCGGCCAGAACGGGTCGTCGGTCACCTCCAGATACGGCGCGTTCGGCACACTGCAACTCGCGTGCAGCGCGACCATGACCACCAGGCCGTTGTTCCACACGTGCCCAAGACATGGCGCGCGATACGCCTCACAGACCGCTGCGATCTTCCGCCACTCAAGCAGGCCACCGCACCCCTCAAGGTCTGGTTGCAGGATGTCGAGCGCCCCCCGCTTCAGGAACTCGGCGTAGCGAGGCATCCCGTACTCGTTCTCGGCGCCGGCAATCGGCATGTCGACGGCACCCGCCACCATCGCGAGGCCCTCGGCGTCGTGCATGGCGAGCGGTTCCTCAAGCCACGCCGCCCCCAGTTCTTGCAGGCCGCGCGCCGCGCGCAACGCATCGGCGCGCGTCCAGTACGGGTTCTGCGCCTGATTCGCGTCGGCCATGATCTCCAGGCGGTCGCCCACGGCGTCCCTCACCGCACGCACCACCGCCAGATCGTGGTCGACCGTCGCACGGTGCATCCGCAGCTTGATCGCCCGGTACCCCCGCGCGATGGCATCGTGTGCGAAGTCGATATGCGCCCCGGCGTCGGTCACGCTTCCCGTCGAACAGTACGCCTTGATCGAGTTCGTGTACCCACCAAGCATGCGGTAGACCGGTTGCCCGCACGCCTTGCCAAGCAGGTCCCACAGGGCATACTCAAGGGCGACCGGGCGGTTCCCCTTGGCCATCGGCAGCGACTCGGGGTGTTCGGCCAACGCCCCGATATCGAGGGTGCGCGGGTCGCGGCCAAGCAGGTGCTTCCGGATGAACGCCTCGCCGGTCCACCCGCCGGTGCGGAACCCGCCCGGCCCGAAGCCCACGATCCCGGCGTCCGTCTCGATCACGCACAGCGTGAACCAGAGGTCGCGGATGATCTGCCCCGGCCACCACGCCGGCGCAAAACCTCCGCCCGGAATGGGGATACCCCCCGTAATCGACCGTACCGCTGTGATCTTCACGCCCGCATCGCCCTTTGTGCCAAGGTGGCGCCATCGTACCGGGGCGATCCTCCGTCACGACCGACCGTTACACGCGCGGCGCGACCGCCCTATCCTGACCGCCGACGACGACCCACGAGGGGATTACCCATGACCACGCCCGCACCCGCACCTCAACCCGCCATCCGGATCGGCCAAGGGCAGCGCCCAGGCGCCGAGGCCGACCCACGCCTCGACTGGTGGCGCGACGCCCGCTTCGGCCTCTTCATTCACTGGGGCCTCTATGCGATCCCCGCCGGCCGGTGGCACGGCGAGTTCGTGCCCGGCATCGGCGAGTGGATCATGCACCGCAAGCGCATCCCCGTCGCGGAGTACGCCCCGCTCGCTGCGCAGTTCAACCCGACGGACTTTGACGCCGACGCGTGGGTGCGCCTCGCCGCCGAGGCCGGCCAAAAGTACGTCGTCATCACCGCCAAGCACCACGACGGCTTCTGCCTATGGGACTCGCAGGTCTCCGATTACACCATCACCAAGGCGTCGCCGTTCGGGCGCGACATCGTCCGCGAACTCTCGGATGCGTGCGCGCGCCACGGCCTGCGCTTCGGCTTCTACTACAGCCAGACGCAGGACTGGCACCACCCCGGCGGCGACGGCAACGACTGGGACTACGACGACGCCACCCGCGACTTCGATGGCTACGTCGAAAACTACGTCGTCCCGCAAGTGCGCGAGTTGATGACCGGCTACGGCCCGATCTGCTTGATCTGGTACGACACGCCGAAGCGGATGACCGCGGCGCAAAGCAAGCGCCTCACCGACCTCGTTCACGAGTTGCAGCCAGACTGCCTCGTCAACGGGCGCGTCGGCAACGACATGGGCGACTACGCCGAGGCGGGCGACAACGTCATCCCCGACGAGACGCACGACATGGACTTCGAGACGCCCGCCACCATCAACCACACGTGGGGCTTCAAGACCGACGACACCGACTGGAAGTCGCCGGCCGAACTGATCCACAAGTTGGTGGAACTTGCCAGCAAGGGCGGGAACTATCTCCTGAACGTCGGCCCCACCGCCTCAGGGATCATCCCCGAGGCGAGTGCAGAGTCGCTCCGTGGGGCGGGCGCATGGCTCGCCGCGAACCCGGTCGGTACCTATCACACGCGACGCGGGCCGTCACTTGGCGTGCCCGGACTATGGGCGACGCGCGACGCGGCCGACGGGCACCGGGTCTACCTGCACGTCTTCGAGTGGCCATCGGGCGGCACGATCCATCTCCCTGCCGAACACGTTGCGGGGAAGCTCGACCACGTGACGACGGCGGCGCTCGCGAACGGCACGCACGCGTCGCTCGGGCTGCACCGAAACGCCTCGGGCATCACGATCACCGGGCCGCACGACGCGCCAGACGCAATCAATACGGTGATTGTGTTGCGGTAGCGCGGCGGCGTTTGGCCTGTCGGCGCGCGGCGCAACCAGTCGGGCCAGAGGGTGGGTGGGCAAGCCCCCCGCTCCCCGGCAAATGCCCGTAATCCCTGTGCGGGCACTCGCCACCACTGGGGAACGCCGGGCTTGCCTCGCACAACACGGTCTCGGCATCGCCGCACGTCGGAGTGGCAGGCCCCGAAACGCCCTACCCCCGTTGTGTCGACCACGGCTTCGCCATAATCCGCGCCATCCCCGCCTCGTCGATCTCGACGCCAAGGCCCGGCGCGTCCGGCACCGCGACGCACCCGTCGTCGCCGACCACGAACGGGTCGCGCAGGTAACCCGCACCAATCACCGTGCGTCCACCGTCGCGGGTGTCGTTCACCTCGTTGTGTTCCTGCACCAGAAAGTTTGGGATCGCCGCGTCGAGTTGCACCGACGCCGCGAACGCCAACGGACTCAGCGGGCAGTGCAACGCCACCGTCGCAAACGCCGCCTCCGCGATCGCCGCGATCTTCTTGCACTCCGTAATGCCACCAGCGTGCGCCAAGTCTGGTTGAACCACTGCCAGTAACCCGCGCGACAGCGCGTCAAAGAAGATCCACTTCCCCATCCACCGTTCGCCGGCCGCCACCGGCACCTCCGACCCCGCCACCGCCTCGGCAAGGGCGTCGACCCGCTCGATCGGCATCGGTTCCTCGACGAACAAGGGTCGGTGCGGGGCGAGGGCACGCAGCATCTGGCGCGCGATTGCCGGGTGCGGGTTGTGGATGTCGATCGCCACCGGCACGCCCGGCCCGGCTCCCTCACGCGCGGCGGCGAAGCAAGCCACCATCGCGTCAACGCGGTCCGTGCCGAACGGTGTTTCCCCTGGCGAGACGTGCGCCTTCAGTGCCCGAAAGCCCCACTCGTGCACCAGTTCAGACGCCGCCGCGCGCCACGCCTCGGGGCTACCGGGTATTGGGTCGCCCGGCATAGGGTCGCGGCGCCCAGCACGATACGGATCGCCCGGTTCGACGAGGTGGGGGCGCCCCCCACCAACCGCGCGATACACGAGGATGCGGTCACGCGTCGCCCCACCAAGCAGGCGATGCACCGACGTGCCAGCAGCCTTGCCGGTGATGTCCCACAACGCCATATCGATGCCGGAGATGGCGCTCATCTTCACCGGCCCGCCCTTGTAGCCGCTCCCGCCCTCGTACATGCGGTTCCACAACCACTCGATCCGCGTTGGGTCCTCACCGATCAGCAGCGGTTCGAGGCGGCGAACCTCGGCGATCACGCTCTCCGGGTGGTTCTCCAGATACGGTTCACCGAGGCCGGTGATGCCTTCGTCGGTGTGGATCTTCAGCCAAACCCACGAAGGCGGGACGCGCAATAACTCAAGGGCGGTGATCTTCATCGGGGCGGCAGTGTGCCACGCCCGAACCGTCCGTGCGCGCGAGCCTGCCTACTCGAGGATGCGCTCGATCGACCTCCGGATGGTCGCCGCCGACTGGTGCAGCAACTCGACCTCGTGCGGATCGAGGGGCACCGCCAGGTGCTCACGGACCCCAGCATTGTCGATCACCGCCGGCAGGCTCAGCGCCACACCTTGCAGCCCGTACTGCCCATGCAAGACACAACTGACCGGCAGCACCGTCTCCTGATCCCGGAGGATCGCCTCAAGCAGGCGCAGGATTCCGGCGGCGACGGCGTAGAACGTCGCGCCCTTGCGCCCGATGATCTCGGCGGCGGCGGTGCGCGTCCGCTCATAGATGGCGTCAAGCGCCGCCTGGTCGTGCTCACGCCCTTGCGCGGCGCCGAACTCATGCAAGGTCATGCCGCTGATCGAGGCGCGGGACCAGACAGGCACCTCGGTGTCGCCATGCTCTCCGATGATGTAGGCGTGCACGCTCCGGGCGTCGACGCGGAAGTGGCTCGCCAGATGTGACCGGAAACGCGCCGTATCGAGGATCGTGCCACTGCCGATCACCTTGCCTCGTGGCAGGTTCGTCAAGCCCCACGCGCCGAACGTCAACACGTCGACGGGGTTGGTCGCGATGACGATGATGCCTTCGGGGTTCGCCTCCGCCACCTGCGGGATGACGTCCTTGAAAACGCCCCAGTTGCGCAGCAGTAGGTCCGTGCGCGACTCACCCGGGCGCTGGTTCGCCCCCGCAGTGATCACCGTCACGTGCGCGCCGCCGATGTCGCCGTAGGTGCCTGCCCGGACGCGGACCGGCATCCCGAACGGCACCGACTGCGCGAGGTCCATCGCCTCGCCCTCGGCGCGCGCCGCGTCGACATCGACAACCACAATCTCGGAACAGAGGCCAGACAGGACCAGCGCATAGGCGGTCGTCGCCCCGACGTTCCCGGCCCCGATGATGGCTACCTTGCGGCCACCCCGGCGGGTGATGCCGTCCCAAGGGCCATGGTTCGCGGTTTCCATCGTGGTTGCGCCTCCCGGCGGCGACCGATCACAACCGCGGCGCACAAGATGGCGAACCCCCCGGACCGACCGCGGTCGCGGACTACCTGCCAGTTTACGGGTTCGGTTACCGAAGGGCAGCGTCGTGCCCCGAACGACGGACGATCCGCGTGCCCCGTCAGTCGGCGCCACCGACGACGCGCTGATGGGCGCCGGATACCCTCGCCACCATGGCAGACACGCCCAGCTCAATGCCAGGCCGCCTTGTCGACGGGGTGGCGTCCGGCCTTGGGGCCGCTGCAATCTGGGGAGGGATGTACGTCGTCAGCCGGGTCGTCCTGGACGTGGTGCCGCCGGTCACCCTCGTACTCGTGCGGCTCGTCCTTGGTACCGCCACCCTGGCGGTCGTCGCCCGCGCAATCTCTGCCGCCATGCCGGCGCGGCGCGACCTGCCTGCCCTCGCCGTCCTCGGCCTCGTGGGCATGTGCATCAGCCTGATCGCCCAGTTTGCCGGAACGCACCTGGCCGGCGCCGCCAACGGTAGCCTCATCACCAGCGCCACGCCTGCCTTCATGCTCCTCTTCGCGTGGCCGATCCTGGGCACGCGCCCGTCGCTGCGACAGGTCGCCTCGCTCATCCTCGCCACTGGCGGCGTGCTTGTCGTCACCTTCGGCGACTCCGACTCGGTCGCCTCGGGTGGCGGGACCCCGTTCACGGGAAACCTCCTCCTGCTCGTGGCCGCGATCACGTGGGCCTTGTACTCCGTCCTCGGTGGGCGGGCGTCGGCTCGGCACGGCAGCCTCGTCACGACAGCATTCGCGACCGGCACCGGCGCGATTTTCTGCCTCCCGCTCGCGGCGTGGGAACTCAGCACGGCGGCCATCGGCGAAGTGGGATGGGGCACGGCGGTCGGCATCGCATACCTCGGCGTCGTCTCAACCGCCGGCGCCTTCTACCTCTGGAACCGCAGCATCGATCGCCTCGGTGCGGCCGTACCCGGCCTCCTCTTCTTCGCCCAACCGGTCGTCGGTGGCTTGCTCGGCGCAACGCTCCTCAGCGAACACCTCGGGGCGGCCTTCTTCACCGGTGGGACTCTGGTCGCCATCGCAGTGGTGCTTGGCCTCCGGGATTCTTGACACGTCGCCGCCACGTCGCCGCGCATCGCCCGAGAGTGCTCCCCAAATCCGGTCGGACATGCTGCCCCACGTATCCTCGTGCCAATGACGCAAGAGACAGCCCCCCTGTTCCAGCCCCTCGCCATCCGCGGCGTGACCCTACGCAACCGCCTCGTTGTCTCGCCGATGTGCCAGTACTCGTGCGATGACCGCGACGGCATGCCGACTGACTGGCACCTCGTCCATCTTGGTGGCTTCGCCAAAGGCGGCGCCGCCTTGGTCATCGCCGAAGCGACGGGCGTTGCCCCAGAGGGCCGGATCACCCCGTACGACACCGGCCTATGGCACGACGGGCAGATCGAACCGTGGGCGCGCGCCGTCCGCTTCATCCACACGCAGGGAGCACTCGCCGGCATCCAGCTGGCGCACGCCGGGCGCAAGGCCTCCACCAACCGGCCGTGGCATGGCGGCAAGCCCGTGGCCACGGCCGATGGCGGGTGGCAGCCGGTCGGCCCTTCGGATCAACCGTTCGCCGACGGCTACACGCATCCCCGGCGCCTCACGACCGACGAGGTTGCCGCCCTGCCTGGCGCTTGGGCCGCGGCCGCGTACCGTGCCGACGTCGCCGGCTTCGACGTCGTCGAGGTCCACGGCGCGCACGGGTATCTGCAGCACAGCTTCCTGTCGCCGGTCAGCAACGACCGCAACGATCGCTACGGTGGCGACTTCGAGGGCCGCACGCGCCTGATGCGCGAAACGGTAACGGCCATCCGTGCGGTGTGGCCGTCCAGCAAACCGCTGTTCGTGCGCCTGTCGTCGACCGACTGGATCGACGGCGGATGGGATGCCGACGATACCGTGCGCTTGGCACGCGACCTCGCGTTGCTTGGCGCCGACGTCATCGACTGCTCTTCCGGGGGGGTCGCCCCGCACCAGCAGGTGGTCGCGGCGCCCCTCTATCAGGTCCCGTTCGCGGCGCGGGTGCGCCACGAGGCGTCCGTGGCGTCGATGGCCGTGGGCCTTATCACCACCGCACCCCAAGCCAATGCCGTCGTCGCCGATGGCCACGCCGACCTCGTCGCTCTCGGGCGCGAATTGCTGCGCGACCCGCACTTCCCAGTGCGCGCCGCCAAGGAGCTCGGCGCCACGCCCCCGCAACCGGCGCAATACCTACGGGCCTGACCGCCAATCTTCCCGGGACGCCGCGGTCACCCGGTGATCGCGGCGTTCAGCCCCCGCAACAGGTCGCTCACCAGCGTGATGCGCGGGACCTCGACGCCGAGGCGCTCCGCCTTGGCAACCACGTCACCGAAGACCTCCTCAATCTCCATCGGGCGACCGGCCAGCAGGTCCTGCGTCATCGAGGGGTAGGCACCCGGCGCGACCGGTCCCGCCGGCGCGGAGGCGACCAATCCGGCGGCGTACTCCACGTGCTCAGAGGCCGTCATCTGCAGGTACGTGCGGATCGGGAAACCGCGGTAGTCACCGACCGTGACGCCACTCGCCTTGGCGACAGCGTCTGTCTCGCGCACAAGCGCCCGGAACGCGCGCACCAGATCGGGGTTCGCCCACATCTGCGGACCGGCGAGCCGGGTTAGCACCGAGACGCCGAAGACGCCGACCGCATTGCAGGCCTTCGACCACAGCACCGACCGGATGTCCGGGACCCCAGCAGCCGGGATACCGGCCGCCACGAGGCGTCCCACAAGGTCATGCACGCGCGCCGTGACCGCAGCGGGTGGCGGGTCGAACTCCCCGAGGTACGTCATGCCGAGGCCGCCGATGCGAACGGTGCCGTCGCTTTCGCGTCCGGCGCCGAGGATGGAGACGGCACCGACGAGCCGCGCCTCGCTGAACGCATCGCCGAGAATCTCGTCCTTGATGAGTCCGTTCTGGACGCCGGCGACCCACCACGGGCGATCGGCCTGCGGGGCCATCGCGTACGCGACATCCGCGGCGGCTCGACGCAACTGGTGCGCTTTCGTCGCGAAGATCACCCCATCGACCGCCCCAAGCGCCGCCGGGTCATCGGTCACACCGAGCGTGCCCCCGCGTGCCCCGGGCGCACCGACCGCCACGTCCGCCGTGACCGCGCCGGTCAGCGAGACCTGCCCGGCGGCTTGCAGCCGTGCCGCCGACGCGGGCGAGGCAACCAGCACCACGTCGTCACCGGCACGCGCCAGCAACGCCGCGTATGCCTGCCCGAGCGATCCCGCACCGACAATCCCAATCGCCGCGCGTCCGGCGGTTCCAGGCATTGCCACGACCTCCTACGCCGGTGGCGCGTGCGGCGCCTTCGCGAGCAGTGCGGCGAGGCCAGTGCCCAAGATCATGTCCAAGTCCGCCGCCGGGATGAAGGGGCAATGCACCCGCACCGCATCAAGCGTGTGACGGTAGGTAAGGAATTGCCCAACCACCGGGAAGTCCGACCCCCAATGCAAGCGTGAGGGGCCGTAGGCGTTGTAGATGGCCTGAACGATCCGGGTGCTGTCCGCGTACGGATACTCGAAACGGTTCGGCGACGAGTAGTGGAAGCCGGAGAGCTTGAGGTGGATGTTCGGCAGGCGCGCCGAGTGAAGGATCTTGCCGAGGTTCTCGTACGGTGGCGCCTCGTCGGCCTTCGGGTGCCCCATGTGGTGGACCAGGAAGGTGATGCCCGGGAACCGTTCGGCAACCGTATCGAGCCACCAATGCAGGCGAGGCACGACTGCCATGCTCGCGATCAAGCCAAGCTCCTGCGCGACGCCGAAGAACGCGGTCCCCTCGTCGGAGAGGTACCACGACCCATCATCGTCCCCGCGCACGTAATGCGTGAAGCCGGCCATCGGGTAGGCCGCCGCCGCGTCGCGCAACCGACCGGCCGCCCCCGGGGCTTGGTAGGTCGGCCACCAGAGGCAGTCGACGTCCGCCACCATGCTGAGGCGCCCCGGGTTGGCACGGACGGCCGCCGCGATGTAGTCGTTGTTGTCGGGGTTGTCGTCGATCCGTGCACAGACGATCAGCGCGCGGTCGACGCCGTTCTTGTCCATCTCGAACAGCAGCTGCTCGACCTTGGCACGGCTTGCCGTGTCCGGCACCGGCGGTTGGTAGGGCCAAAGGCGCCACGCGTGGCAATGGCTATCAATGATCATGCGTCGCTCCCCGACAGCGCGGCGTCCCGGTGTGTCCCGCCGATGCCCGTGCGGCCAGTGTACGCATGGCGTGCGCGGTCGTCACAGGTGCCGGTCGGACTGGTGACCCGCAAGTTGGTAGTGTTCCGTGGCGCGTCCGGCGGGTGCTGGAACCGACCCGGAAGGATCACTGAACGATGAAGATCACCGTCTGGACGAAGGTCGGGTGCCCGTGGTGCATCGAGGTTGTCGACCTGCTGAACGAACGCCATCTCGCCTTCGAGGAACGGATCGTCACCAACAACAAGGCGCACTGGGACGAAATGGTTCGCATCTCGCACCAGTCCAAGGCGCCGGTCGTGGACATCGACGGGCACTTGCTCATCGACACCGACGCCGATGCGGTCGCCGCGCACCTCGCCAAAGTGGCTGCGCACTAGCCTCGCCCCAATGGGTCCGCGGGCATCCGTGCCCGCCTCCCGTGCACTGGCGCGCAGTCGCCACGGCTTCGCCTTGTGGCGTCGCACCCGACCGGCCCGAACACGCCTCGTGGAGATGTTGTTCCCGCGCGACCTTGGCTGAGCGCCAGCACCGCAACCGTTGGCAACTACGGTAAGAGCGTGATGATGTCGCGTTGCACCGGCGTGTAGACGTCGGCCCCATCTGCGCCCATCACGGCGTTCAGCTCAAGGCGCACGCCGAAGTCGCCCTGCAAATAAATCCCCGGTTCCACCGAGAAGGCGACGCCGGGAAGCACGAGGCGCGTGTCGTGCGTCTCGAAGTCGTCGAGGCAAACGCCCGCCGAGCCGTGCACCTCCTCGGGGCCGAGGTTGTGGCCCGTCCGGTGGGTGAAGTAGGGCCCGTAGCCCGCCGCCTCAATGTGGTCGCGAACTGCGCGGTCAATCTCCCACCCCTCGGGTGTTCGCCCAGCCTGCGCGGCGACCTGCAGCCGGATCAGCGCCAGGTCGCGCGCCTCGCGGACGACGTCGTACACCTCACGGATGCGGGTCGGCACCGGTGACGGGCCCGTCCACGCCACCCATGTGACGTCCGCGAACGGTGACCCGGCCACGTTCATCCGCGCCCAGAGGTCGATCAGAAGCCACTGGTCGCGCCCGATCGGCAGGCAGCGATCCTGCAACGGCTCGTAGTGCGAGTTCGCCGAGTTGGGCCCCACTGCCACCGTCGGGCGGTACACCGACACGAGATCCCGTGCCGCGAAGCCGTCGACAATGAACTGCTGCACCTCGTACTCGTCGATGGTGCCGCCCGCCCGCAGCCGGTCGGCCACCAGTGCGAAGGCCTCGTTCTTGACATCGTCGACGAGGCGCGCCGCCGTGTCGTGCTGCGCCACCTGCGTCTCGTCCCATTGCGCGATCGCAAGTTGCAGGAGGTTCGCCGAGGAAACGACCGACGCGCCAAGTTCGCGCATCATGTCGATCGTCCCGCCATCGACACGACTGACGTACGGCAACCCGCCCCCGGGGCTGTACTCCATCGCGACGGTCGTGCCGTCGAGCGACCCGCCCCGCCCGAGGGCCGAGAGCCGCGCGCGGAGGCTCGGTGCGTCGTGGTAGGTCACCACGGGGTACCGGTCATCGTGCATCGCCGACGACTCGATGGCGTGCGCGATCACGGTGATGCCGGCGTCCGGGTCGGCCGGAATCCACGCGAAGGTGCGCCGGGTGAGGTGCCCCCCCGAAGCGCCACGCCCAAGGGCTTGCGCGAACAGCGGGTTGTTGCCGCGGAAGTCCATCAGCAGCCAGCCGTCAATGCCTTCGGCCTGCATCTGGGCGTGCACTGCCCCGCGGCGTGTCCAGTAGCTCATCGCACCTCCCTCACCCGGCCCGGTCCACTGCCCAACGGCACCACCCGCCCGGTGACTGTCCGCTACGCCAGCAGCGGCGCCACCGCGACGCCAAGCTTCGCCGCCGCCCCGGAGATCACGTCCCACGTGTCGGGGGCGATCGGCACGCCGTTCGCACGGCGCGAGGCCCGGCTTGCCGCCTCGGGGCCACCGGGGAGGAGCACCTTTTCAAAGCCCGGCGCCGGCGCGACCGCCTCGACGCCGGCCGACAGGTTGTCGATCGTCGCCGTGAACGTCTCGAGTGCGCCGAACGCGCGGGGGTCGATGGCCATCACGACCACGCCGGCGCCCACGCCATTGTCAGGCACTTCCTCAGCAGTCAACCCCGCGCCAAGCAGGGACGCGACCAGCGACAGGCCGTACCCCTTGTGCCCGGCCGCCGGAAGCAACATCCCACCGGCATACAGGTCTTCGGGGTTGGTTGACGGATGCCCATCCTTGTCGACGATCTGGCCGGGCTGCAACTCGGCGTGCTTGGCCCGGGCGACCTGCACCTTGCCTTCCGCCACGACCGTCGTCGCAAAGTCGACAACGACCGGTTGGGTCTCCCCCGACGGTACGCCGAACGACCACGGGTTCGTGCCGAGGTGGCGGCGTGCCCCGCCGAACGGCGCCGTCAGGCCGGTGCCGGGACCCATGTTCCCATACACGATCATCGAGATGAAGCCCTGCGCCGCGGCGGTCTCGGCGTAGTGCCCGAGGCGCCCGATGTGCCCGCACCGGCGGATACTGACGACGCCTGCCCCAGCCGACGACGCCTTGCCGATGGCGACCTGCAAGGCGTGCGCCGCGCCAACCTGCCCAAAGCCCCGGTTCGCGTCCACGATTGCGGTGGCGGCTGTCTCGTGCACGACCACCGGACGACCGTCGGCGGCGAGGCGCCCCGACTCGATCTGCTGGAGGTAGGCCGGGATCCGGATGACGCCGTGGCTATCGTGCCCGGCGAGGTTCGCGGAGACAAGGTGGCGCGCCACCTCCGCGGCGAGGTCGGCCGGGGTGCCCGCTGCCTCGAAGATGCCCGCCGTCATCGCCTCAAGCGGGTCGGACGCCACCAGGTGCATCGCCGCCATGATCTGCCGTTCCTTCCTCCGACCGGCGCACCGTCCGCCGGGCGCGGCGATTATAGGCGGCTGATCCATCAACGCAATCTGGTCGGTTGTGCCCAAACCTGCTCCGCTCTCTCTCGCGTCCACGGACATGGGGGCACACCCACGCGTGACGGCCCCTGCCCGAACACGGATGGCCATTCGCCCGGCACCGCGGGCGCCCCGCCTACTCGGGTGGCCGGTCACCCGTCGGAGTACCAGCCACGGTCACGCCAAATGGCCTCGTGAGGCACGCGGAGACTGGGCCGGCGAGGGCGAGGGTGCTCCCGGTGGGGTCACGCACCAGTGAAGGGCCGGGGGGAACGCCGATCGTCGGCGGACCCGCAGTTGGGAGCGACGTCACACCGGGGAACGTGGGGCGTGCGCCCCATCTCCACAAGCGATTTCCCTCCCTCAGCTGCCCACGCCTCCACAAAAGCATTGAGCCGCCCCCGCCGACGCGGCGGGCTAACCCCGCGCGTCGCGCACCACCGACACCAAGTCGCGCGCCAGTGACGCACCCTCAGCCGGCACCACCATCGGGATCCACTTGGCCAACACGGCCTCACTGTCCGCCTCGATCTTCTCGCCCGTCTCGTCGGCGAGGTCGCGCGCACGGTCAGAAAGCGCCTCGCGCAGGCGGGCCGCGACCGGCGGTTCCACCCCCCGCATGTCGGCGACGCGGACGAACGG
>CAILQO010000557.1 GCA_903836285.1 uncultured Chloroflexota bacterium | reverse complement strand
CCCGAAACGTAGCATAGGGGTCATGCTCGCCCCTCTCCCGTTTTCATTCACCCCTCGCCCGCCGCAGCGGGAGAGGGGCAGGGGGCGCGTACGCGGATAACGAGGGGGCTTCTCCGGGGCAGGGGTCGGGGTCTTCGGGCCAAGTGGCGCGTACCCGGACGACGATGGCTTTGGACGTGGAAGGGGTTCTCCGGAACGGGAGCAGATGCACTGTGGGTTCAAACGGGGCGATCAGGCCCACCGTCCTCGTCGTTGATGACGACGCCAACATCACCGCGCTCCTGCGGCGCGCCTTCGCCCTCGAGGGGTACGACGTCACGACCGCGGCCACCGGACCGGACGCAACGCGCGAATTGCTCGGGAAGGCGCCGGACATCATCGTGCTCGACGTGATGCTGCCCGGGTACGACGGTGTCGAGGTCCTGCGTCGCCTGCGCGCGGCTGAGGGTGACGGCGCACGCGTCCCCGTGTTGCTGCTGACCGCCCGCGACGAAGTCGCTGAGCGCGTGCGCGGTCTCGACGCTGGCGCCGACGACTACCTCGTCAAGCCGTTCGCCATTGAGGAGCTGTCCGCCCGCCTCCGTGCGCTTCGTCGCCGGCGCGAGGTCGATCCGGATCGCTCGTTGAGGTTCGCGGACTTGGTGGTTGACACCGCGTCCCGCGAGGTGCGACGTGCGGGCCGCGAGGTGCAACTCACCACGAAAGAGTATGAGTTGCTGACCTTCCTCCTCCGCAACGCACGCGTTGTCCTTACCCGTGAGCGCCTTCTCGAAGCGGTCTGGGGAATCAACTTCGACGCCGATACGCACGTGCTCGAGGTGTACGTCGGCTATCTCCGGGGAAAGCTTGAGAAGGTTGGGCCGGGTGGCGCGGACCGCCCGCCACTTCCCCGCCTGATCCACACGGTGCGCGGCGTCGGCTACGTGCTTCGCGAGCCGCATCCCCCTCTTCCGTGAACAGATGGCCCCTCTCCCGTCCCAACAGGGGAGGGGTTGGGGAGGGGGCTTTCAGTCTCGGGGCATGGGTTGGGTACAGGTAGCCCCTCTCCCGTCGCAACGGGGGAGGGGTTGAGGAGGGGGCCACTCTCAGGCCCGGGGTCCGGTCTTGCGCACGTCGTGCCGTAGGTGGGGCACGATGGTTCCCCGCTCCCTCGCAGGGGACGTTGGCTGGGGGGAAGTGCCGCGCTTGGGCGAAGGGGGCTTGATGGGCGGTCCAGGCGTTCGGCGTGGAGGTACAGGAGTGCGTGCGCGCAGTCGTGGCGGTCGGGGGCGAGGGGTGGGATGATCACGGGGCCATCGCTGCGGTTGCGCCTGACCGCCGTGGCCACGGCATTGCTGGCGACGGGCCTGGCGCTCTTCGGCACGCTGGTGCATGTCGTGTCGGCCCGCATGCTCGACCTGGAGGTGGACCGTGCCCTGGCGGACCGGGCGCGGGTGGTGATCGCGCAGGTCACGGTGTCGCGCACCGCATCGGGCCTGGAGGTGCAGCTGCCGGACGTGGACGCCATCGCCGCGGGGGGCGCGGTGGTGCAGGTCACGGGGTTTGACGGGACGATCGTGCGGTCGGCGCTGCTGGGGCGCGCGACGCTCCCGCTCTCGGAGGCGGCGCGTCGGGCGGCGGAGGCGGGGGAGTCGTCGTTCGAGACGATCGAGGTGGAGGGCGTGCGCCTGCGGATCGCGACGGCACCGCTGGCGTGGCGGGGCGAGACGCTGGGGGTGCTGCTGGTGGCCCGGCCGCTCGGCGCGACGGAGGTGGTGACCGGTGGCCTGCGCCTGGTGCTGGTGGGGACGGGCGCGGTGGTGCTGGTTGTGGGCGCGGCGGGGTCGTGGCTGGTGACGCGTCGCGCGCTGCGCCCGCTGGATGACTTCGCGCGGGAGGCGCACGTGATCGGGCGCGCGCAGGACTTCAGCCGTCGCCTGCCACCGGACGTCATCGCCACGGTGTCGGAAGTGGGCACGCTGGGGACAACGTTCAACGCCATGCTGGACCGCCTGCAGGAGGCGTACGGCGCGGTGCAGGAGGGGAACCTGCGCCTGGAGGCGACGCTGCAGGCCCAACGCCGGTTCGTGGCGGACGCGTCGCACGAGCTGCGGACGCCGCTGACGACCATCCGGGGCAACGCGCAGCTCCTGCAGCGGGGCACGGCCATCGCCGACGCGGACCGCGAGGAGATGGTGGGACAGGTGGCGAGCGAGGCTGAGCGGATGGCCCGCCTGGTGGGGGATTTGCTCACGCTGGCCCGCGCGGATGGGGGCCTGGTGGGGAGTCGCACGGGGGTGATGATGCGCCCGCTGCTGGAGTCGGTGGCGTTCCAGGCGCGGACCCTGGCGTCGGGGCGGGTGACGGTGACGGTGGTGCCCTTCACCGGCGACGGGGACCTGGAGGTGGACGGCGACCCGGACGGCCTGCGCCAGCTCCTCCTGGCCCTGGTGGACAACGCCATCAAGTACACGCCGCCGGGCGGGACGGTGACGCTGGCCCTGGCCTCGGTGCCCCGCGTGGCCCGCTACGGGGAGGGGGGTGACGTGGGGACCTCGTCCACGCTGGCGCGCCTGAGCGTGATCGACACGGGCATCGGCATCGCGCCGGAGGACCTGCCCCACGTGTTTGAGCGGTTCTTCCGCGCGGACCGGGCCCGGCATACCGCGGGGAGCGGCCTGGGGCTGTCGATCGCGCGGTGGATCGCGGAGGCGCACGGGGGGTCGGTGTCGGTGGAGAGCAGCGTGGGCGCGGGGAGCATGTTCACGGTGGCGCTTCCCGCGCGCCTGGTCGGGGCGGCCCCGGACGTGGAGGGGGAGTAGGTCGGGGGGAACCCCCTCCCCAACCCCTCCCCCGTTGCAGTACGGCGTGCGCCAATCGTTATCCGAGTACTCGAGTCCTCCTCAGCGAAGCGCCTCCGTAGGAGGAATTGAGAGGCGCT
>CAILQO010000556.1 GCA_903836285.1 uncultured Chloroflexota bacterium | reverse complement strand
TGCTCGCCTACGCGGGACGAAACCCAGCAGGTACTACAGCAGCGGCAATTGGCGTGGGGGCGTGATCCGCGGCGTTCCTTCGCTCTTGGGCATGGCCGGCGCCGGGTCAGGGGACGTTATCCCGATCAGACCGAACGACGCCTGCACTGGCGCATCAGGGAGAGGCCCTACCTCGCGCGCAACACGGGTACTTCCGGGCACTCCCGCTGCGTTCTGTGGGCCGTCACCCAGCACAGGCGTCGCGGCAACCGGTGCTTCCCCGACGGTGTCACGCCGGCGTCGCGCACGTTCCACGACGCTCGGCAGCGTCGAGAAGTCTGCCTCAAGGACCTTGCGCAACGCCCCCTGATGGAGCGCCGCCGCCGGATGGTAAAGGGGCAGCACAACCCGACCCCGAACGATCCTTGGTTGCCCATGGATGTGCGAGATCTTCTCACCGGGGAAGTACCTTGCCATCGAGTGCCGCCCAAGTGTCACGATCACCAGCGGGTTGATGGCATCAACCTGACGTTGCAGGAAGTCGCTGCACGCCGCGATCTCGTCCGGCATCGGGTCTCGGTTCCCCGGTGGCCGATGCTTCGCGACGTTCGCGATGAAGACTTCGGATCGCGGATACCCAGCAGCCACCAGCATCTGTGTCAGGAACTGGCCGGAGGCGCCGACGAACGGACGGCCCTGCGCATCCTCGTTCTGACCGGGCGCCTCGCCAATCAACATCACCTCGGCGTGGGGGTTGCCCTCCCCGGGAACGGCGTTCCGCGTGCCTTCGTGCAACGGGCACGCTCGGCACCCCCGGACTTCGTCGGCGATGCGTGCCAGAAGCTCGAGCCGTTTGTCCGGCAATTCCGACCCCATGGTGACCGCACCCATGCCCTGGCCGACCCGTCAGGCTTCCATCGGGTCCGTGTCAAAACCCTTCAGGAACTCTCCGAGGCGATCGCGCGCACCGTCTGGCAACTCGATCATGGGCAAGCGCAGGCCCCCGACATCTAGGCCAAGCAGCGTCACTGCCGCCTTGATCGACGCGGGGGATGAGACTGGCGAAACAGGCGGAAAGAGGATCCGCGCCACCGGCAGGAGGTGACGGTGAAGCCGTGCGCCTTCAGCGAGGTCCCCGGCCGCCGTCGAATCGACCATGCGGCGAATCAAGCGTCCAACGACATGCGCCGCGACGGATACGACGCCATACCCACCAACCGCCATCTTCGTGTAGATGTCACCATCGTTGCCGGACCACAGCCGGAAGTCTGATGGAACTCCGCTGATGATCTCCGCCACTTGATCAAGGTTGTCGGTTGCCTCCTTCACGCCAATGATGTTTGGCACGTCGTTGGCAAGCCGGATCGTGGTCCCGGCGTCCATGTTTCGAACCGTCCGCGACGGCACGTTGTAGACCATCGCCGGCAGCGAAGTGGACTCGGCGATTGCACGGAAATGGCGGTACAAACCCTCCTGCGGAGGGTTGTTGTAGTAGGGCACCACCAGAAGCACGCCGTCCGCCACGCGGGCGGCCTCGACCTCGTGCGTGAACTCGATGCTCTCACGAGTGTTGTAGTTGCCGGTCCCGGCGATCACCTTCGCCGACGCGCCGACCGCTTCCTTCACCGTCCGGAACAGCGCAAGCTTTTCGTCATGGGAGAGCGTCGGCGACTCGCCGGTCGTTCCGGAGACGACAATCGTGTCCGTACCGTTCGCCACGAGGATGCGCGCCATCTGCGCCGCCGTCTCATGGTCGACCGACTGCGCGCCGTCCCGGCGGAACGGCGTCACCATCGCGGTGATCAGGCGTCCGAACTCGATGTCGCGTGCGCGCATGCGCTTGTCTCCTTATGAACCGGGGCCTACGGTTCGAGGCCCAGAAGTGCACCGAGGCCGACCGTCAGCCCGGTGGTCGCGGCTGCATGCTTGATCGCCAGTACAGCACCCGGGACATACGAGTCGTTTGAGGTTGCATCGTGGCGCAACGTCAGTGTCTGGCCGAGCCCACCAAGGATCACCTCCTGGTGCGCAACGAGGCCCGGCAATCGCACGCTATGGATGCCAATCCCCCCGGACTCGCCACCGCGCACTCCGTCGAGAGTGATGGTCCGGCTTGGGGAATGCACAAAGTGATCGCCTCGCGCCCGTTGCATAAGGCGGGCCGTGTGCGCCGCCGTCCCAGACGGCGCGTCGGCCTTGCGATCGCGGTGGTACTCAATGATCTCCGCATGATCAAAAAATCGCCCGGCAATCGCCGCGAGGTGCATCAGCACCACCGCGCCCACCGACAGGTTCGGGGCAAACACGCCGCCGAGTCGTGCATCAACGCACGCCCGGGCAAGGCGATCAAGATCAGCATCGGACAACCCTGAGGTA
>CAILQO010000555.1 GCA_903836285.1 uncultured Chloroflexota bacterium | reverse complement strand
GGCAGTGCGGTGGCTACGGAGACCTCGCCCAAGGCCCACCCCCTTCTTGATCATATGTGCCGTGCCCGTTTTGCCGCACGGTCCTGGCACGCGCCTCGTGGCAGACCGGTTGCGGCAGCCCTGTCGCCTGCGAGCGGTTCTGCGCTCATGTGTGCCTACGCTTGGGACCGATCTCAGGGATTTCACCGACGCGCGAATGCACGCCACGCGCCACACTCCATACCGAGGAGGTACGAAGCAATGGCCCGCACCGCTCCGAGGCTCGACAGGGACCCCGGCATGATGGAGGACCCGCCAATCACCCGGTGGCTGTTCAACAGCACCACCGCCGCGTGGGGTTGGCTTGCGGTCCGCATGTACGTTGGCTACCAGTGGGTGGTCGCTGGCGAACACAAGGTCGCCGACCCAGCCTGGATGAGCACTGGTGAGGCCCTCAAGGGATTTTGGGTCCGCGCGTCGGCAATCCCGGCCGCTCCGGCCAAGCCGGTCGTCTCGTTCGACTGGTACCGCGACTTCCTGAAGTTCTTGCTCGACGCCGAGGCCTACACCTGGTTTGCCAAGCTGGTCGCCGTGGGCGAGCTGCTGATCGGCATCGGCCTGATCCTCGGCGTCTTCACCGGGATCGCCGCCTTCTTCGGGGCATTCATGAACTGGAACTTCATGATGGCGGGCACGGCGAGCACGAACCCGGTGCTGATGGTTCTCGCGGTCGGGCTCATGCTCGCCTGGAAAGTCGCCGGGTACTACGGTGCGGACCGGTGGATCCTGCCGTACATCGGGACCCCGTGGCACGGGGGCAGCCTGATCCGCACCGGCGGTGATTACGTCCGGGTCCCGGACGAGGTACGCACCGCCTGACACCGGCCCCATCCCGGTCGGCGACGTGGCCCTGGCACCCCACCTCTGGGGGGCCAGGGCCACCGTCGTCCACGGCACGCGCGATCTAGTACCCGCGGCGCACGTCCACCACGTTTTCCAGCGACTCACCTCGCACAAAGCGCGCAACGTTTGCCACGAACATGCCCCAATTGAGGGCCGTCGTCTGGCGCGACGTGCCGGAGACGTGGGGAGTCAGCACCACGTTGGGGGCCGTCCACAGTGGGCTGCCGTCCTCCAGCGGCTCATTCCCGAAGACGTCGAGACCCGCACCGGCAAGGTGGCCGGATCGCAACGCGGCGGCCACCGCTGCCTCGTCGACGATCCCGCCGCGCGAGAGCACCATCAGGTATGACCCCCGGCGCATCGACGCGATGCGCCCCGCGTTGAACATGCCACGAGTCTCCGGCGTGATCGGGATCGCGATGGTCACCACGTCGGATTCGGACACCAAGCCCGGTAGCCCGTCGACCCCGTCCACACGCTCGACATGCTGAGGACGCGCGATCGGGTTGGCGTCCACCGCGATCACGCGCATGTCAAAGGCATGCGCCCGGCGCGCAACCTCCGACCCGATCCGCCCGAGGCCCACCACCCCCATCGTCATGCCAGAGATCCCGACGTTGTCGAGGTACTCCGCCGCCCACCGGCGCTCGCGTTGCGCGTCAAGCAATCGCCCAAGCCCGCGCGTCAGGTAGAGCAGCATCGCAAAGGTGTGTTCGGCGATCGTCTGCGCATGCGCCCCGCGCGTGTTGGTAACTGCAACTCCCGATTCCGCAAGCCCGTCGCAGGCGTGGACCCACTCAACGCCCGCGCCGGGCGAGTGGACCCACCGCAGTCGGCGTGCCGCCCGCAACTCATCAGTCGTGACCCATCCATACACCGCGTCGGCGTCCCCGATCACCTCGCCGAGGCGATCACGTTCCACCTCCACGATCTCGATGTCCGGGTGCGCCGCCCGCAACGCCGGGACGTCCGTCCCGTGCGACCACGCCATCACGATCCGCATGCCATTCTCCTTCCTTCGATCCACACCGCCCGTCCGGGGCCGGTCAGTCCAGGCCCAGCGCGCCGAGGGCATCGCGTTCCACCACCGCAAGCAACTCGTCGACCGGCACGCGGGGTAACCGCGTTCCCTCCAGGATGTCGTTCACGTGAGGGATGGCGTCCATCGTCTCCTGCGGTGACGCCACCGGCCAGTCCGAGCCGAAGAGCAGCTTGTGCAGCACCGACCACTCCGTCGCGAGTCGCAGTGAGGTGTAGTACGACCACGGGCGGTAGTGCAGGGCACTGATGTCGGCCCAAACGTTCGGGTGCTTGCGGATCACCGCCAGGGCGTCGACCTGCCACGGGTGCGCGAAGTGCGCGATGATCAGGCGCAGCTCCGGGAATCGGGTTGCGATGCGGTCGAGGTGGCGCGGGTGCGCCCAGTCGAGGTCGGCAAACTGGACCGGGCTCGTCCCCTGGTGCATCAGGATCGGCAGGCCCAGCTCCTCCGCGCGCGCGAAGACCCGGGCGGCGTCATCGCCCAATGGGTCGAAGTTCTGGTAGTTCGGCCCCAGCTTGATGCCCCGCAAGCCGAGGTCACCCGTCGCACGGTCCATCTCATCGAGGACGTGTGGGTCGCGCGGGTGAACGCTCATGAAGCCGATGAGCTTGGCCGGATGCGCGCGGACGAGGCCCGCCACGTTGTCGTTGACCGCCTGGGCGAGGTCCGTGCGACGCACGATGCCGTCGGAGGCCATGCCCGGCTTGTGCGGGTCGCCCGGCGGCTGCGCGGCGATGTTGAAGACGATCGCCCGGTCAACCGGCCCCATCGCTGCGACGTGGTCGTCCCACGTGACCCGCGACGGGTCTGGGCGGTCGGGACGCATCGGCGCGCCCGTCTCCGGTGGGGGCGGCGCCGCCTCAGCCTCGGCGCGCGTCCGGAAGCGCGGCGCGTGCGTGTGGACGTCGATGATCATGCGTTGGCTCCCCGTACTTGCTGGTCCGCTGCTGGTCCGCCACGGTGCGCGACGGCGCCTTCACTGTCGCCACGAGCCACCCCCTTCCCCTACCCCTCCCCCGTTGCGACGGGAGAGGGGGGCTTTGGAGGCGACTCCCGGGCCCCCCGGTCTCACCGGACCTCGCGCAGCACCGAGCAGGTCCGGTCGAGGCGCTCCGAAAACCCCTGGCGAGGATCGTGCGCATCTTCGCTGACCACGAAGTAGGCACCAATCGATCCAGAACGCGTCGACGCGAAACCGATGCCGGTCAGCTTCTGGGTCGGCGTTCTTCGATGGCATCCGTTCCTCCAGTGGGCGGTTGCCGCTTGGCGCGGCCAGCATAGCGAGCTAGGTGCATCCGGCACGCGCCGCTGGGGGTCGCCCCCACCACGGCCCAATCCCGCAGCGAAGCGCCCAGTGGG
>CAILQO010000554.1 GCA_903836285.1 uncultured Chloroflexota bacterium | reverse complement strand
GCAGGCGAACCAGGCGCCGCAGATGGCGCTGCAGCTGCTCAAGTAGCGACGGCGAGCGGCGAGGCCGCATGCGATCCGGCCTGACGGCCGGGACGAGGGGGTACCCGCGAGGGTGCCCCCTTCGTGATTCCGGACCGCTCGGCCAGTTCCGACCTCAGGAACGAGCTGCAAACGCGCGACATTCGTGGAAGTTTCACCCTGCACCGCCGCATCCCTCAAGTTTCGCGGCATCGTGCCGACACTTTCCGTGAAGGTTCGGACATCTTCCGTCGAGCGGAGGTTGACCGTACCGGACTGAATCCGGTGGCAAGGGAAGGCCGCCGGCTGGTTCACCCTCGGAAGGACCCGGGCAATGGCTCTACGCATCAACTACAACTTCGAGTCGATCTCCGCGCAACGGAACCTTGCTGGTACCCAGCAAAGCTTCTTCCGAGCGATCGAGCAGCTCTCGAGTGGCTTGCGGATCAACAAGGCAGCCGATGACACCGCCGGCCTGGCGGTAAGCGAGAAGCTCAAGAATCAGGTGCGTGGCCTGAACCAGGCGCAGCGCAACGCGCAGGACGGGGTATCCCTGCTCCAGACCGCCGAGGGTGCCCTCAACGAGACGCACAACATCCTCGCCCGGATGCGCGAGCTTGCGGTGCAGTCGTCTAACGACACCTTGACCAACGCCGACCGCCTGCACATTCAGGATGAGATCAACCAGCTGCTATCCGAGGTTGACCGCATCGCCGCGGCGACGCAGTTCAACACCATCCCGTTGCTGCGCGGCAGCGGCGTGGCCACCGCCATGCAGTTCCACGTTGGCCCGAACAACATCACCACCAACGCGGTCGACGAGATCACCTTCTCGCTGGGCAACGCCAACTCCACTGGCTTGGCCGTCGCGAACCTGTCCACCGCGAGTGCCCAGTCGCTGACGACCCAGTCCGGCGCAAACGCGGCGATCAGCGTGTTGGATACGGCGATCGAAGACGTCAGCACACGGCGGGGCGCGATCGGTGCGATGCAGAACCGCCTGCAGAGCACGATCAACAGCCTCGGTGTCGCTTCCGAGAACACCGGCGCCGCGAACAGCCGGATCCGTGACGCCGACGTGGCGCAGGCCGTGTCGGAGATGGTGCGCAACCAGATCCTGCAGCAGTCGACCATGGCGGTCCTCGCTCAAGCGAACCAAGCCCCGCAGATGGCGCTGCAGCTCCTCAAGTAACACCTGTTCCAGACACCTACCGTGCCCCTGGCCGGGGGAGCGGCGGGAGCGCGAGGGTGGGGGTCGCCTGGCCGGGCGACCCCCACTTCCTTTTCCCCGAGATTCGCGAAACATGCGGCCGCGGCGGCGAGACCTCAACGCGGTTCGCTCGTTTTTCGGGATTCCGTGCAGACCCCTGCAGAGATTCACGCGCGTACCGACATAACGTGTAGCCGGGCGCGACCTTACGTCGAGCTGGACTGGCCAGCGTGACGTAACCGATCACAAGGGACTGTGGCGGGGTTTTCCCGGCGGAAGGACCCAGGAACGTGGCACTCCGTATCAACTACAACTTCGAGTCGGTGTCGGCGCAGCGAAACCTGTCGCAGACGCAGGGGAGCTTCTTCAAGGCGATCGAGCAACTCTCGAGCGGCTTGCGGATCAACAAGGCGGCCGACGACGCGGCGGGCTTGGCGGTGAGCGAGAAGCTCAAGAACCAGGTGCGTGGGCTGAACCAAGCGCAGCGCAACGCGCAGGATTCCATCTCGCTGCTCCAGACGGCCGAAGGCGCTCTCAATGAGACTCACAGCATCCTCGCGCGCATGCGAGAGCTTGCCGTGCAGTCTTCGAACGACACCTTGACGAACGCCGACCGCCTTCATATTCAGGATGAAGTCAACCAGCTTCTCTCCGAGGTTGACCGCATCGCGGCCTCTACGCAGTTCAATACGATCAAGCTCCTCGATGGAAATGGCGCGGGATCGGTGAAGTTCCACGTTGGTGCGAACTTCGAGACCGGTGACTCCGCGAATGAACTGAACTTCACCATTGGCGACGCCAGCACCGCAGGTATCGCGGTTGCCAATCTCGCGACGGGCAGCGCGCAGTCGCTCACGACGCAGTCTGGGTCGAACGCGGCGATCAGCGTGCTCGACACCGCCATCGAAGACATCAGTTCTCG
>CAILQO010000553.1 GCA_903836285.1 uncultured Chloroflexota bacterium | reverse complement strand
GGCGGCGAGGACGCTTTCGCCCCACTCGCGGTCGGGCACGCCGACGAGGGCGAGGTCGCGCACGCCCGGATAGTCGCGCAGGATCGGTTCAACCTCGGCCGGATAGATCTTCTCGCCGCCGCTGATGATGACGTCCTTGAGTCGCCCGGCGATGTAGAGGTAGCCGTCGTCGTCGAGGGAACCGAGGTCGCCGGTGCGCAGGAAGCCGTGACGGATGGCGGCCTCGGTCTGCGCGGGCTTCCCCCAGTAGTGGGACATGGCGTGTTCGGTCCGGGCGACGACCTCGCCGACCTGCCCGGCGGGTACGCGATGGTCAGGGCCGAGGGGCCAATCGGGGTCGGCGTCGCGTGTGGGGTCGGCGACGAACAGGTCGGCCTGCGCGTGAGGCTTCCCGACGGAACCCACCTTGCGTTCGAAGTCGGCTGCGGGCAGGTAGGTGAGGATGCACCCCCCTTCGGTCAGGCCGTAGGTCTGCGTCCATGAGGCGCCGAACGCCGTCACCACCTCGCGCAAGAGGTCGAGCGGCATCGCGTCGGACGACCCCATGGCGCGCCGGAACGATGTCAGGTCGCGGGCGGCGAGGTCGGGCGTGTCGACGAGACGTCGCCAGATGGTGGGTACGGCCATCATTGCAGTGACACGGTGGTGGGTGATCGCGTCGAGGATGGCGTCGGGGCGTGGGTCGCGCATGATGACGACGGTCGCACCGACCACATGAAATGGAAGGAGGGCGCAGTCGGTCCCGCCGGTGTGGAAGAGTGGGTAGACGTTGAGGTAGGTGTCGCCAGGGTGTGCGCCGACGTGGAGGGCGAAGGTGGTGGCGTGGAGGACGTGCGCGCGGTGCGACATGACGGCACCCTTGGGGAAGCCGGTGGTGCCGCTGGTGTAGAGGATGATGTGGGGCGCGTCGTCGTTGATGGACGGGAGGGCGTCGTCGCGCACGGCGAGGTCGGCAGGCAGGGCACCGCTGCCGATGGCGGCAATCTCGTCAAGCCACAACCAGTGGTGGGCGCTTGGCACGTTCCCGCCGACCTCGCGGATCTGTGCGATCACGGAGGCGTGGTCCCGGTCGGCGATGACGATGGTAGTGCCGGAGTCGTTGAGGGCGTACTCGATTTCGCTGGCGCGGAACCAGAAGTTGAGGGGGACAAGGATGACGCCGGCGAGGGCGGCGCCGTAGTAGGCGGCGACCCACTCGGGGGAGTTGCGCCCGAGGAGGGCGACGCGGTCGCCGGGATTGGCGCCGTGGTTGATGAGGGTGCGGGCGACGCGCATGGCGGCGTCGTGCAGATCAGCGAAGGTGGTGGCGCCGCCCTCGTGGATGATGGCGGGATGGTGTGGTCGGCCGGTCGGCGCCGCCTGCCTACGAAGGATGTCGCCGATCAGCATCGGGGCATGGTGTCACGCGGCGGTCTGGGGTGCCAGTGTGTGGGGACGGTCCTGATGGCTTGGCGCTCTTGTGGTCCGCAGATATTCTTGCCCCCTCTCTTTCCAACGCCCGGCCCGCCCGCGCCTGACG
>CAILQO010000552.1 GCA_903836285.1 uncultured Chloroflexota bacterium | reverse complement strand
TCTGTGCGTCATTCGTCGGCGCAGACCTCTATGGCGCCGACCTCACTGGCGCCACGATTACGCGGGCCGATTTTGGAGAAGCGCGGCTTCAGGGCGCCAAGCTTGACCGTCACCTGCCAACACACGTCGGCAGGCAATCACCCGTCGATGATGGGGATGACGGTTTCCTGCTTCTCATAGCATGACGCCGCGTTCATTGCGGTTGGTCTGTCCGTTCGCGCGCTCGGGTCCATTGCTGAGCCGCTAAGGCGTCGCCGGAAGCCAGGCGACGCCTCCGGATCGCATACTGGGACCACCTTTCGCTAGGCACTCGCGGTCGGCACTGCCGACGTCATTCGTCGGGCCACGGAAGGACTGACTGATGGACTACGTAGACATTGGCTTGTGGATTGGCCAGACGCTGCTCGCCCTCGGGATGGCCGGCGCGGGCGGGATGAAGGCCATGTCTCCCCGTGAGAAACTGTTGCCGCAGATGAAGTGGGTAGCCCGCTTCCCGGTCTGGGCGCCTCGCGCAATCGGTTTGGCCGAGGTCGCCGGGGCGATCGGCTTGGTCGTTCCGTGGGCATCTGGCATCGTGCCGGTCCTAACGCCGGTGGCTGCCGCGTGCCTGCTCGTCCTGATGGTTGGCGCCGTCAAGGTGCACGTTGACGACGGCGAGGCATTGCACGGAATCGCCCCGGCAGTCCTCGGCGCGCTCGCCCTTGTCGTCGCAGTGGGGCGCGCCGTGTCGCTCAGTTAGCTCGCTGGGTGCTGCCATTCCTTGCCGTCGCTCTCGCGATTTGGGGCGCAATGCACTGGTACCCGTATGAGCGTCTCATCCGGGATGCTGAGTTACCGCCCGGAGCTACCACCGCCGCCGTCGGCGCATTCATCATCGGGGCCATCGCCGTGCTGCTGGCGTTCTCGCGGGCCGTTCCCACTCCGTGGGGTGGGTGGGTCCACCGCTTCGCCTTCACGTGGATGGGCTCGATATTTATCGTCGATGTCCTCCTCCTCGTTGGCGACGCAATCCTCGCCCTAGCCAGGGTGTTCGGCGGTGCGACCACATGGGTTTCACTTGACCTTGCACGGGAACGTGCAGCTACTACGGTCGTCGCGGCTGCAGTCGCGATCGTCCGGGCACTGCGTAACGCTTCCCTGCCTGCGCCCGTCCGGCGCGTGGAGGTGCGTCCTGACCGGTGGCCCGCCAGTCTGGACGGGTTGACGATCGCCGTGATCTCAGACCTGCACATCGCCCCAGGGACCGCACCCGGTTACGTCCGCGACATTGTCGAGCGCACCAACGCCCTCGCTCCGGATGTGGTTGCCCTCTGCGGCGACCTCGTCGACGGATCGGTCGACACCCTCGCAGACGCCGTCCGGCCGCTTGGCGACCTGCGCGCACGGCTCGGCACCTTTGCCGTCACCGGGAACCACGAATTTTTCTCTGGAGCGCTGCCATGGGTGGCGTTTCTCCGCAAGATTGGCATTGACGTCCTTGAGAATGATCGCCGCACCCTGAGCGTCGGCGACACCGCATTCGACGTGGCCGGGGTGCCAGATTTCATGGCTGGACGGTTCGGTAGCGATGGCGCCCCGAAGCTTGCGGACACGCTGGCGGGTCGCGACACGACCCGCCCGGTGATCCTTCTGGCGCACCAACCGCGCCAGTTTGACGAGGCTGCCGCACTCGGCGTGACGCTCCAGCTGTCCGGACACACCCACGGCGGCCAGATCTGGCCGTTCACGCTCCTCGTCCGCCTCGTTGATCGACGTGTCGCGGGGGTTTACCGTCAGGGTAGGTCGCTCCTTTATGTCAGCCGCGGTATCCGGTATTGGGGGCCGCCGATGCGACTTTGCGCGCCACATGAGTTGTCGTTGTTGACCCTACGCGCGGGATGACGCACACACGACCATGCCGGGATCAAGTCCCCGGGCGTGGGCGTGGGTACACGGTGGCGCTGATCGTCCCGAGATGATCGTAGGTCTCGGAATGTGCATGGCCACCGGGAATCGTCTCGGCAACCGTCGACGGTAGGAGTTGCTCGGTGGCAAGAAGGTACTGCCGGTGGGGCACTGCGTTTTTCAATAGGCGATGTGCAACGATCACGTCGACCCCGCCAATCTCGTCAAGGTGCCGGACACGCCGCAAGGACGCGCGGCCGCGATGCGCAACGATCTTGAGCGCGAGGCTGCCCACGGACTGACACGCAAGGCACGGGCAGCGATGCCTGCGGTCACGCACGGCGGCGATTCGCGCATCGAATGCGGGAAAGATGTCAAGCAACTGACCCACGACCGCGCGACCAACGGCGACGTGGTCTCGGCTTGGAACGTCGGCGTGCAAGAGGATCGCATCGCCCTCAAACTTGTTGAGGGTGAGTGGAATTTCCGCCCGACGCGCAAGGTGATCCAGCAAGTCAGACACAACCTCGTGGGCGTGTTCGATCGTCTCCTCGTGGAACTTGACGAACTCGGTGTAACCGGTCAGGTCAACGAGTGCGAAGATCATCGGGCGGGCGCCGGCTGACGCGTGGCCGAACGCTGGCACGCCATCCGACTCCGCATTCGCAGCGGCGCCACCTGCGGCTAAGCCAGGTTTGACGCGATTGCGGTCGCCGCCGTGAGAAAGGATTGTGCGAGCGACGTTCGCCCGCTTCAGTCTCGCGCCGATGAGGTTCGCACCATCAAGGCGCGCGTCAATCAAGACCGCCCCGCGCATGTCAGCGCCCGAGAGGTCGGCGCCGCGAAGGTCGGCGACGGCCAGGACCGCGCGTGCGAGGACGGCACCTGCAAGCCTCGCACCGCGCAGATCGGTCGCCGTGAGGTTCGTCGCGGTGAGTTCGGCACCCGCGAGATTCGCCCCGGTCAGGCGTGACCGGTGAAACTTGGCACCTCGGGCGACCGTGCCCGCCAGATTGGCTTCCGACAAGTCCGCCCCGGTCACGTCTGCGCCTCGCAGGTCTGCTTGGCGCAGGTCGACACCACGCAAGTCAAGGTCCGCGAGGTTCGCGCCTCGCAAGTCGGCACCGCGCAGGACGAGACCACCTAGGCCGTGCCGACGCAGGGAGTCGATGTCGATCATTCCTGGCGCAAGGCCGGTGCCACCCACGGGCGGGCGACGATCAGGCATCGTACGCGTAGGTTGCCACGACCTCGAGGCAGTTCACGATCCCCCCGAGGTGGGAGATCTCATAGCCGTGCGTGTTCTCGGTCGGAAAGCCGAAGAGGCCGATCGACGGCGCGGCCCCGGCTTTCTTCGACATGCTCGCATCGGAGCCGTACGAAGACAACACGCCACGTTGGACGTCGATACCCAAACCATGCGCAAGCGCTGCGGCGCGGTTCGCGACCGACTCGTCGTACACGTTGGTTGAGTCCGCGTAGAGGATCACCGGACGGTCGTCGTTGACGATGTCGTATTCGGGCATCGCCGGCACGATCTCCACGGCGATCAGGCGGTCGCCCGGGATGGTCCGCGTCGCATAGATTGCCGAACCGCTCCCGATCTCCTCCATGCTCGAGATCACCAGGTAGATGTCCTGCGGGGGGGGCTCATGGGCAAGCCGCGCGGCGACCTCGATGAGGATCGCGACGCCACCCTTGTCGTCGAGGGCATGCCCGCACACAAAGTCGCCAAGCACCACCGGTGCCTTCCGCATCCGCGCGGGCACAACTTTGCTTCCGGCATGCACGCCAAGCGATGCGAGGTCATTGCGCGATCGCTTGCAATCGACCCACGCGTTGCGCCAGACCATCGGCTCGCGACCGGCCTTCACCTTCTCGACCGGTGATTCCTCCGAGACGTGCAGTGAGCCGAAGCTCAGGACCCCGGTCACGGTGCCGCCGCCATCGGCGAGGACGTCAACAAGGCCCTCCCCCCACTTGAAGGGGTACAAACCCCCGAGTGCCTGGACGCGAAGGCGTCCATCCGGCTCGACCCGCTTCACGATCAGGCCCAATTCATCCTTATGCGCCGTGAGGTGGAGCGGCGCGTCTGCACTGCGCCCCGCAAAGTGCGCGATCACGTTTCCCGCCGCGTCCTGCCAAATCCGGGATGCGCCGGGGCCAATGGCATCGAGGATCACGGTATCTATCTCGCGCTCACACCCGACGGGCGAGTGCGCGCGGCACAAGGCATCGAGGTGCGCGAGCACCGGCGCCGCGCGGTCCACCCACGCGTCCTGGCGCCGGGTCAGCAGGTCGTGGTCGGGCATTGGGTAGGCCTTTCCCGGCACCTTGGCGCCTCGCTCCAAGGTCGACGGGCGCTTGCCTCGGGCGACGCGTTTGGGGGGCGACCCGGCGGGCCGTGGCCGATGGTACTCGCGCGCTACCCTTCCCGGAAGGGAATCAGGCGTGATCCTCGCGACTGCCCCGTTCTCGTGACCGAGGTTCGACGCGCACGTGATTCAGATGCCATGACGACCGCCCGTCGCACCCATACCGCCGTGCTCGGTGGTGGCGCCCTCGGCTTGACGCTTGCCCTTCGCCTCGCCCAACGAGGCGAACCGGTCACCCTGTTCGAGCGCGAGCATGAACCCGGGGGGCTCGCCGCCGGGTTTCGGCCGGCGCCGGAGCTCCCGGGGGGTGGACCCTACCTCGACCGGTTCTACCATCACCTCTTCCGCTCGGATACCGCAATTCTCGCCCTGATCGAGGAGATGGGCCTCAGCCCGCAGGTCCGATGGGACTCACCGAAAAACATGGTCCTCTGGCAGGGCAAGTTCTGGCAGCCGTATTCGGCGGCCGGTCTCCTTCGGTTCCCACCGCTGCCGCTCATCGACCGAGTGCGCATGGGTGCTGTCCTCGCCTTCCTGAAGGCATGCCCGAACGAACGGCCGTTTGAGGGGCACACCGCGGCTCAGTGGCTTCGCCGCGCGATGGGCGCACGTGGCTTCGGGATCCTCTGGGAACCGTTGCTGCGCGCGAAGTTCGGCGCGCGTGCTGACGACATCGCGATGTCGTGGTTCTGGTCACGGATCCACTGTCGGAGCTTCAGCCTCGGGTATCTCGACCCGGGACACCAAGCGCTTTACGATCGGATGGTCGCGGAGATTACGCGCCTAGGTGGGACCGTTCGCCTCGGCACCGCTGTCGACGAGGCGCGCCTTGTCGGCGAGGCGTCCGCAGGGAGCCGCTGGAGCGTCGCCTGGCGCGACGGAACGGGCGTCACCGGGACGAGCCGCTTTGATCGTGTCGCGTCGACACTGCCCGTGCGCGTCGGCGCGCGCATAATCAAGGGACTGCCATCGGAGTGGGTCGCACGCCACGACTGGGGCGACGCTTTCGGTGCGCACTGCTTGGTCCTGGCCTTGGACAAGCCGCTGCTGCCGCACGGGGCGTACTGGCTCAATGTCAACGACCCCGGCTATCCATTCCTTGTGGTCGTCGAACACACGAACTACGCGCCGGCCTCGATGTATGGCGGGCGCCACTTGGTGTACCTCGGGAACTATCACCCGATGGATCACCCGCTGTTCGGGCGCGACATCGACTCGGTCAAGGCCGAGTTCTTGCCTGCACTGGCACGCGTTGTGCCCGGCTTCGACACGTCTTGGGTCCGCGAATCATGGATGTTCGGCGCGCCGTACGCGCAACCGATCGTGACCCGCGAGTACGCTGCACGCATCCCGCCCCGTCGCGGACCGCTTCCCGGACTGTGGATTGGCAGCATGTTTCAGGTGTACCCGCAGGATCGCGGGCAGAACTACTCGGTGGCCCTAGCCAACCGTCTCGCAATCGAGATGGCGACCGATGCGCCGGGTAGGCAGGCTTGACGTCGCGCAGCGGCGTGCTATGATCCCATCACCTTCAAAACTGCACAGACCGCTCTTATCCAGAGAGGTGGAGGGACACGGCCCGACGAAACCCGGCAACCACCGCGCGCGCTTTGCGCAGCGACAGGTGCCAACTCCGGCCCTTGTACGATGGCGCATGCCAATCGGTACGACGGCGAGATAAGGACGCAGAGCTTTCTCTGCCAGTCTGTTCGTGTTCCCCGAGCCTCAAAGGCCGGGGTTTTTTGTTCCCCCCGGTCGGCACATGGACGCGGTGCGGTCGGTGCGGTCGTGAGGCGGCGGGCGAGTGGCCTGCCACGAGACGACACGCAGGGAGCAACCTCACATGGCAATCTCCTCTCCGGCGCGGCCGGAGGTCGCGGGACACCCGGGTGGTAACGACGGGAACCCGCGCATCCTCGGCCTCGCTTGTCGCGAGTGCGGCGGAACCTATCCAATCAGCCCGATTCACGTGTGCGAACGGTGTTTCGGGCCCCTCGAAGTGCAGTACGACTACGAGCTGATCACCGGGTCGATCACCCGGGAGTCGGTCGAGCGTGGGCCGGACAACATCTGGCGCTATCGCGACCTTCTGCCGCTTGATGGCGAGGCCGACACAGACTGGCGCGTTGGGTGGACGCCGCTCGTGCGAGCGACGCGGCTCGGCAAGGCCCTTGGCCTCGACGACCTGTGGATCAAGAACGACGCAGTCAACCCCACGTACTCCTTCAAGGACCGGGTAGTCGCCGTCGCCGCCGCCAAGGCCCGCGAGTTCGGCTTCGACACGTTCGCGTGTGCCTCAACCGGCAACCTCGCGAGCGCCGTCGCCGCCGCGGGCGTTCGCCTTGGACTGCACACCTACGTCTTCCTGCCGGCCAACACTGAACCGGAGAAGTTCATCAACGCGCAGGTGTACGGAGCGAACGTCGTGGCCGTTGACGGCACCTACGACGACGTGAACCGGCTCTGCTCGGAGCTGGCCGACCAGAAGGGGTGGGCCTTCTGCAACATCAACGTGCGCCCGTTCTATTCCGAAGGGTCCAAAACGCTTGCCTTCGAGGTGGCGGAGCAACTCGGTTGGGAGGCGCCAGACCACGTCGTTGTGCCGATCGCCTCCGGCGCGCAGATGGTCAAGATCACCAAGGGCTTCGGCGAACTCGCCAAGGTCGGCCTCACCGCACGCAAGGCACCCCGCATTTCGGGCGCGCAGGCGTCCGGGTGCAATCCGGTGGCGAACGCCTACGTGCGCGGTTGGGACGCCGTGAAGCCGGTTCGGCATCCCGACACGATTGCCAAGTCGCTCGCCATCGGCAACCCGGCCGACGGGTACTACGTCCTGAAGATCGTCCGCGAGACGGGCGGAGGAATCGACGAGGCCACCGATGCGGAGATTGCCGCCGGCGTGCGCTTGCTCGCCTCAACGGAGGGAATCTTCGCGGAAACGGCGGGAGGCGTAACGATTGCCGTGCTCAAGAAGCTTGCCGAATCGGGCGTGGTGAAGCGCGGCGAACGTGTTGTCGCCTACATCACCGGCAACGGACTCAAGACCCCGCAAGCGATTGCCCCGTTGCTCGGCCTTGCGCCAGTGATCCGCCCGACGCTTGACGCGTTCGACGCCTACTTGGGCACACAGGCGTAGCCTCAGACCGACCCACCGTGACGTGGCTTCAAAAGGAGCATTGACATGGCCGCCAAGGTCCTCATCCCCACACCTCTGCGCAACCTCGCCGGTGGCGCATCGTCCGTCTCAATCGAGGCCGGCACCGTTGGCGAAGTCCTGAACGCCCTCGAGGCGGCCCATCCTGGCTTCCATGAGCGACTGTTCGACGAACGCGGCGACCTGCGCCGCTTCGTCAACATCTTCGTCAACGGCGAGGACATCCGCTTCCTTGAAGGTCAGGAGACGCCAGTCGCCGCCCGCGACGAGGTGAGCATCGTCCCCGCCGTAGCCGGCGGCGCCTAGCCCGCTGCGAGGC
>CAILQO010000551.1 GCA_903836285.1 uncultured Chloroflexota bacterium | reverse complement strand
AGGCGTCGCCCCCGGGTTACGTCGTGGCAAGCCGTTCGAACCACGCCGCTGCATGGGAGGTCCACGCGCCGGCCGGGTGACCCTCGGCCAGGCCGAGACCGTGTCGCCCCTCGGGGAAGACATGCAACTCGTACGGCACCGCCGCACCGCCGAGCGCGCGTGCGAAGGCGAGGGCATGGCCGACCGGGACGGACTGGTCCTCGGCGGTGTGCCAGATGAAGGTTGGCGGGGTGGCGGGCGTGACGTGTGCCTCGGCGCTCAATGCGCGACGCGCGGAGTGGTCGGCATGTGGCCCGAGGAGGTTGTCGATGCACCCCTGATGCACCTCGTCGACAAACGAGACGACCGGGTAGCAGAGGACGGCGAAGTCCGGGCGGGAGGAGATGTGGTTGATGGGGTCAGTTGCGTGCGAAACGCCGAGGTCGAACTGCGTGGAGGCGGTGGCGCAGAGGTGCCCACCGGCGGAGAAGCCGAGGATGCCAATCGACCGTGGCGCCGCCCGCCCGGCTTGTCCGGCACGCACGAGCTGGATGGCACGCTGCAGGTCTTGCAACGGCAGCGGGTGGCGGTGTGGCGCCACGCGATACGTCAGCACCCACGCATCGTGGCCGAGGCCGTTGAGCCACCGTGCGATCGGTTCGGCCTCGTGCGGGGCGTGCCGGGCGTACCCGCCCCCGGGGCAGACGATGACGCCAAGCGTCGTATTCCTGCCCGATCCGAGGTACGGGGTCAGCGTGACGTTGGAGTGGCCGTCACCGGCGACATCGCCTGGCACTCCGCCCCAGATGTTGATTGTTTGCGCTGAGGTGTCGTCGGCAGTCATGGCGGGAGGTTCTACCAGTGGGTACCGCGTTCGGGCAGGGTGTGCAAGACTGCGCCATGCGCTCACGGATTGGGACGGTGTTTGCGCGTCAGTTGCGCCGAGACATGACGCTTGCAGAGGCGAGGCTCTGGTCGGCTATTCGGAACAACTCGCTCGGATACCGCATTCGGCGGCACCATCCCCTTGGTCCGTTTGTCGCCGACTTTTACCGCCACGAAGCTCGTCTCGTCATCGAGGTTGATGGCCCAATCCACGAGACGCAAGTTGTTCGTGATGCGCAACGCGATGCGTGTATGGTGGAGCAGGGAATCGAGGTGTTGCGGTTCAAGAACGACCAAGTGATTGCTGAGATGCCCGGCGTGCTTGACGTACTTTCCGAGGTAATCGCCCGACGGATTGGCTCGCAATGAGACGCCGTTCAAAGCGTAGTGGGCCGCGCGGTTCACCCCTCTCCCTCCGGGAGAGGGGCAGGGGGTGAGGGACGGTGTCGCTCGCGACGTGGCGTGTGTTCCGTTGGATCGTAGTCGTGGGACGTTGTCCGTAAGACTGCTCAGTACGCCAGAACAGTTGCCCTCACCCCCAACCCCTTTCCCACTAACGCGGGAGAGGGGAGCCACGCCTACGCCGCGCGGAATAACGGTTCCGTCGCGTGCGCCATCTCGGTGATCGTCGCCAACTCGGCTTCCGATAGCGGACGCAGGTCTCGTGCGATCTCCAGCGCGAGGTCGAACAGCTCCGCGTGGCCGGGTGGGATCGCGGCGGTAACTGGCAGGTTGAGGGTGAAGCGCAGCGCCAGGCTTGCCAAGGCGCGGTCGTCGAGCGGTTCGTACCACGCCTTCTTCCAACGACGATCCTCGCGCGCCGTGCCCTCGGGCCAGCGTGTGCGCGCCATCCCCTTCAAGGCGAGGACGCCCGCACCCCGACGTTGGGCCGCGGCGATGACCTGCGGGCCGAAGTTCCCCTCGAGGTACGTCGCAAAGTTCAATGGGAAGAGCACGCTGTCGAACGGGAACCGGTCGAGGAGCTGCTCGGCGGCCTCGGCGGAGTGCGCGCTGAACCCGAGGTAGCGCACCTTGCCCGCGTCGCGCGCGCGCTGGAACGCCTCCAAGGCGCCACCCGGACCGAGGACCGTCT
>CAILQO010000550.1 GCA_903836285.1 uncultured Chloroflexota bacterium | reverse complement strand
GAATACCCGCCCAGCTGGAGATAGTAGGTTGCCCCTGCGAGGACCCCGCCGGACACCCGCGATGAGGTAGTTCCTGCGCCTGCAACGTCGTCGTTGCACTCCAGCAGGAGTAGAGAAGGAAACGTTGCGCCAGAACTTGGGCCGGCGTAGATTGCAAGGACCGTGTCGAAGTTGCTTCCGGACGTCGTAACGGTCGCGAGCCCAGTCCTAGACGGAACCCAGCGATACCAGACCGTCGATCCAATCTGGCCGCACGGTTGCGTCTCGCCAGTCTCGGTTCGCGCGCCGACCGTCGATACGGTCCACGAGGCCGGGTCGCTGGTGACCGACCAGGCGCTGGCGAGGTTGTCGTTGGACGCCACGCTGATGGTCTCGAACGAGAGCACCAGACGCCCGCTCGCGCCGGAGTGCCCGCCGACCTGAACGTAGTACGTGGACCCGGCTGCCGGATAGAGGATTGCCCGCGCTTGCGGACTGCCTCCAGAATCGTCAACGCAACCGAGCGACGTCAGCTCGGAATACGTCGACGTGGTCCCAGTAGCCGAATAGTAAGCGGCGACTACCGTGTCGAACGAGCTGCCAGTGGTTGAGATGAAGAGCGGCGCGTTGGTCGCCGCGACGTACCGGTACCACGACGTCGCGCCGATAGCACCGCACGGCTGCGCCTCGCCGACCATCCGGTGGGCCAGTGTCGTGTCGAAGTCGTGGTAGAGCGGTGGATACACCACGACGGCACCGGAAATGTCGTTGTTCGGGTATGTGTGCCCGACGCGCACAGCGAGGGTTCCGGTTGATCCGTGGTAGCCCCCGACTTGGATCAGGTACGAGGTGCCCGCCCAAGCCCAGAACGACGCACGCGACGGCCCAAAGGTGTCGTAGGCCTCGTCGTTACACGCGAGGGCCGGGGTCGAGAGCCAGCTGTCGTACACGCCGACGACGGTGTCGAACGTCGAACCAAGCGTATCGACGGTCATCGTCCCGCTCATGCTAGGGGTGACCTGGAACCACACTGTCGCGCCGTACCACCCGTAAGAACAGTTCGGTTCGCCAGTGAACGTCGTGGATCCGACCGTCGACTGGACAGTGCTGAACGGAAGCGAACCGATCCTCGTGGCCGAGACAAACGAGTCGTTGCCAAACGTTGGGGGCACGTAGGTCGCAGGGGTTCCGCCGACGGCACGGAAAGCATTGATGCGCCCGTAAGTCGTCTTGGTGCCCGTTCCGGGGATCGCATCGGCCGTCTGGGTGATTCGGTCCACGACTGCCTGCGCGCTCGTGCCGTAGCCGGTGCTCCAGATCAGCGCGGCGAGGCCGGCGACGTGGGGGGATGCCATCGACGTGCCGTCCTTGGATCCGTATCCGCCGTCATTGGTCGTCGAGAGGATGTTGGTTCCAGGCGCGGCGACCGTGACGGACGGGCCATAGTTGCTACCAGAGGACAGGGCGTCCGAGCCGGTGGAATTGGCGACCGAGACCACCCGGCTACAGTTCGCAGGGGAACCCGCCCCGAGCGTCCCGTCGTTCCCCGCCGCTGCAACCACCACCACCCCTCGCTCCCACGCCTTGTCGATGGCGGCCTGTTCGGTCGAGGTGCAGGGTCTGGCTGCACCGAGGCTAAGATTAATGACCTTGGCCCCTTGATTGGCCGCCCACTCGATGCCGTTTGCGATCCAGGACACGTTGCCATTGCCGTCGTCGCCGAGGACCTTGCCGATGAGGAGCGACGACGCGTAGCCCATGCCCGCCACTCCGGTGCCGTTGCTGGTAGTGGCCGCGACCGTGCCGGCCACGTGGGTGCCGTGCCCTTGACGGTCGGAGGCGTCTGGGCTGTCCGTGAAGTTGGCGGATCCGACGACCTTTCCCTGAAGGTCGGGGTGGCCAAAGAACACGCCGGTGTCCAGAATCGCCGCCTTTATAGTCGCGCTGCCGTGCGTGAGGTTCCAGGCCTCGGGCGCCATCACCTTGGTATAGCCCCACTGCTCGCCGTAGCGCGGGTCGTTTGGTACCTCGGAGATCGACCGCACCTCGTCGACTTCCGCGTACGCGACGAGCGGATCAGCGCGGTACGCCGCTAGGGCGGCCTGCGCGGCGGTCGGGCTGCTCACGTCCACGACGTCGGCGTTGACGAGCGGGACGGAGCCGACGACG
>CAILQO010000549.1 GCA_903836285.1 uncultured Chloroflexota bacterium | reverse complement strand
CGGTCGACGTACTGTGCGTTCGGTCACATTGGGGTGCCGACCGGACGGAATGGGGCCGCGCGGCACCAATCTCTGCACGGAATCGCCTCTGCGTGGACGGAAGCCGCCGATGACTCGACGGATTAGGCGATTCTTGCCGCACGGCGGCGGCGTTGCCGCGGCGTCGGGATTGCGCGCGGCTGGAGACGTCTGCGGCACCAATCGGGGGGCGAAAGTGCATTGCTAGGTGACGCGGCCGCAGACTGTGCGTCTCGGTGCCCTCACCCCCAACCCCTCTCCCGCTCCGGCGGGCGAGGGGAGCCACGTCGGTGCAGTGGCGCAGCGGCGGCGGGCACCTCACCCCTCTCTCGCGCCGGTAGGAGAGGGTCAGCGTGTGAGGGCCGTCATCACCGAAGCAAGTGACACCCGCGTTGCCGGGCGGGGCCCGCCTCACCCCTCTCTCGCGCCAGTGGGAGAGGGGCAGGGGGTGAGGGCCGTCATCACCGAAGCAAACGTGACACCCGCGTTCCCGGGCGGTTGCTTTTGGGCGGGAGCCGAACCACGCCCTACGGTGTCGGGTCGGCGCTGATCGCGAGGACTGCGACGGTGACGGCGACCTTGGACTGCGCCTCAGCCGTCGGCGCGTCTGGCACGGGATAGAAATAGGAAAGCAGGTACGACTGCCCGCCGGGGGCCAACCCGGGGATGCCCTTGATCATCGGGAGCGTCGCCGTCGCGCCGCTCACGCCGACCTCCTGGGCACCGTGGCCCAGCCCACCGGTCGTACCACCGACGACGAAGAAGTCGGACAGCTTTGACGACGCGCCCTGCTCAGGACGTGCCACCGGTGCGATGCCCCGAACCTTCCCACCCTTGCGCACGTTACCGGCGCCGTCGAGGATTTCCAGGTCGCCCCCAGCCACCGACCGCACCGTCGCCGAGGTGGGCGGGCCGCCGGTGGTCTCGATCATGATCGGTGCGGTCCCACCAGTGTCCAGGTGGGCATCGGAAAAGCCGACCGCAGCATCGCATGGCGCCGGGGCCCCGCTGGCATCGAGGCACCGGAAGACCACCGCACGCACATGCGTCACCGGACGCTCGGAGACCAGGCTGACGTACGTCGCGATCGGCTTGCCCGTCCCTGGCGCCTCGGCGCGAACCGAGAACGGCGCGCGCACGACCGTCGCCCCCGGCGTCAGGTCGCCAAGCGTGATCGAGGTCGTCTGGACCCGCCCGGGCGCGACCGCAACGGTGTCGCTGGTCAGCACATTCGTGGCGACGGCGACGGTATCCACCGCGAACGGCGTGAAGGCGCCATTCGAAAGGACGGTGCCGGCCAGCAGCACGGCAACAATGGCGATGACGCCCCAGATTGCCGGGCCACCAAGGAAGCTCCCTTGGCGCGGCGGGGGGGCCGCCACCCATTCCTGGGCAACTGCCGTATCAACTTGACCGGGCTTGCGCCGCTTGCCCCCACCGGGGCCGACCGGCGCCCGGGGTGCCGCCCGTGTCGCCACCTCGGGATTGGCCACCACGTTTGGGGCGACCGCCTGCGCCACGCCCGTCACAACGGCAGCAGGTGGCGCGACGATGGCTACTTCGGCCGGGGCCGGGGCCGGGGCCGGGGCGGCAGCTTCCGCAGCCTCGGACCGTGCTGCGTCCGGGGTCGCATCGACCGGGGCGCCGACGCCGCCATCATCCGTCGTCGTGCCGGAGGCGGGTTGCGCCTCGTCCGCGGGGTGCATGCTGGTCCCGGCGGGCGCCGACGATTTTCCGTCGCCCGCAGGCGCCCCCGTCGATTCGCCTTCCCCATGCAGGCCCGAACCTCCGGCGGTTGGGTCGCCGGGGGGCGGGCCGGTCGGGTCAACGGCACGGGCCTGATCACCCGTGGGTGGCTGCTCAGCGCGCGTTGCCGCTGACGGCGGTGGCTCGGCGGCGTCGGCGGCCGCTGCGGGGACGACCGACGGGGTCAACCCTGTACGGGCCGATTCTGGATCGCCGACGGATCCCACCACCCTTGCCTTTCGCGCCTGCCAAGTGCCGACGCCACGTTTGCGCCTCAGCTCAGGCACAACGTGTGCTTCGCTGTTCCTTTGCAGAACGCGCCACCGAAGTCGGTGTTGCGCCGCCCGTTACCGGATGGCACGGCACAGTGGCAACGCGCTGCCAACCCATCCATCGATGTGGGTTGCACCATCGTAGCGCCGCCGCGACCGGTCCGTTCGGGGTCCAGTCGCGGCGCCGGTGACTACGGGGTGCCGGTCGACCGCGTTTCGTCCACCCCACCGGGCGCCTGGATCGCAGCGAACACGTAGGACAGCGTCGTCGACTGCCCCTGCATCGTGGCAGCTGGGGCGGTCCCGGGCAGGTAGACGTACAGCACCACGTACTCGAGGCTGCCGGGGATCGCCGACGTCGGCGTCGCGATGTCGGTGGTGACGTCTGGGAGGTCGATGACACGCGCGCCCCACGGCACGGTCGTCGCTGGTGTGGTGATCGGGCTGCCGCCGAAGCTTCCGAGGTAGCACGCTGCCCCCTCGGAGGCGGGCGCGCACCCGGTCGCACGGTTGTTCGCCGTCAGCACCGGCACCCCGATCACCGGCACAGTTGTGCCACCCGAGAGCGGGAACTGCAGCGACGAACCACTGACGCCGACGCCCACCGGCAGCCCGACCCCGCCCTCGTTGTTCGTGGCCACCGCCACCGGTCCACCCGTGACCAGCGACGTGATCGGGACAAGGGTCACCGCCTGGTCACACGGGACCGGCAGCGACTGGGCGTTGCGGCATCGGAAGCCGGCGATCCGCAACCCGCCCGACGCGTCGGCGTCGAGGTTCGAGGACACGTCGGCGATCACCGCGAGGAACAGGTTGACCGGCACGTCGCCCCCGTTCAGGAGGCTGCCCTTCGCCGTCGTCAGCGATCCCGGGAGCAGGTTCGACATCGAGGCCTGCACCACCTGCGGCTGCAGGTTCACGATTGCGGTCCGGAAGCTGCTGACCACCGGTTGCGCCTGTCCGGTGAAGAACGCGCTCGTCGTCTGGCGCAGCGCCACGCCGGCAAGCATCAGGAAGAGGCCGGTCACGATCAGCCAGACGCCGCGCCAGCCGATCACGTCGTTGACGACGTGCGCAAC
The DNA here is from genome assembly GCA_903836285.1 of uncultured Chloroflexota bacterium. Taxonomy (GTDB): domain Bacteria; phylum Chloroflexota; class UBA11872; order UBA12225; family UBA12225; genus CAILQO01. The sequence goes on along the minus strand of CAILQO010000549.1, from coordinate 690 downwards.
CCGGCCGAGGCCGGATGACCGCAGCGTCCCCGCCTGCGGGCCGACGATCACCGGCCCGGCGATGACCGGGACGGGCTCGGCGTGGTCAACCTCGGTGGTGACGCCCGGTGGTGCCGGAGGGACCTGCGCGGTGGACATCACGCGCCCCGCACCGGCGATGGTCGGCGCCAGGCGGCGATCGCACGCGCCAAGCCGACGGCGGCCCACCCGCCCATGAGGCCGCCGGGCACCCCGACGAGCAGCAGTTGGGCGAATGGTTGCCGGGCGACGTCGTACAGGTAGCCCAACCACGGCACCCACAGGACGGCGCGCCATGCCACGCCGTACAGCTCAATCTGCCATGGGTCGGGGACGCCGTTGGCATCGCCTTGGGTGCGGATGAGCGGCGCAGGATTTCGGTCGTCGTCGTTCAGGCGCAGGAAGACGATCCGGTGCGTCACCGTGATCGGGGGGGCGGCGGGGCGACGGTACGACAGGATGTCGCCTTCCTTCAGGGCAAGCGGCGACACCGGCTCCACGATCACCACCGACCCGGCGGGGATTGTCGGTGCCATGCTTCCGGTACGCACGACGTACGCCTCGTACTGGAGGATCCGCGACCCGAACGCGAGGGCGCCCGCCCCGAGGCCGACGGCGCAGAGCGCCATGATCACGAGGTCCATGGCGCTGTGCCACCCGAACCGGCGGCGG
>CAILQO010000548.1 GCA_903836285.1 uncultured Chloroflexota bacterium | reverse complement strand
GCGGTTGAGGTCCTCGCACGCAACCTTCCGCTCTTCCTTGAGAAGCCCGTCGCGATCAGCTGGGACCAGTTTCACCACCTTGAAGCAGCCCTGTCGCGGTCGACAAGCCCGACCGTCGTGGGCTTACCCCTGCGCGTGTCGCCCCTTTGCGAACTTGCGGCGCGCATCGTCCGGTCCGGCGCCCTTGGCACGCTTGCGCAGGTCCAAGCGGTGAACAATGTCCCGGCCTACTCGATCGGCTACTACATGGGGTGGATGCGCGACGAGTCGCAGACCGGCGGTCTCTGGATGCAGAAGGCGACCCACGACTTCGACTACCTGCTTGCCCTCCTCGGCGACGGTGCCCTCGCGGGGGCGCCCACCGGTGTCCTTGCGATGGAATCAAAGATGGTCTTCCGGGGTGACAACCCGGCGGGCCTGCACTGCGTCGATTGTGCGATCAAGCAGACCTGCCCTGAAAGCCCCTACCGCCCCGGCAGCGCGCAGGCTCGCTCCACGGGACGCGCTGCGGCGTCATTCATGTGCGCCTTCGCGACGGACACCGGCAACCACGACAGCGCGAGCGCTCTGATCCGCTTCGAGTCGGGCCTGCACGCCACGTACACGCAGAACTTCGTGACCCGCCGCGGCGCCGCGACTCGAGGCACGACGGTCATCGGCCACGACGCCACCCTTTCGTTCGATTGGTACCGCGACGAACTGGTGGTGCATCACCATCGGGATGGTCGCGTCGAGCGCCACGCTTACGGCAAGGGCGACGAGGGCCACCACGGCGGCGACGATGAACTGGCGCGCGACTTCCTGCGGGTGCTGGAACCGGGTGCAACGCCAGACACGTCGCGGGCGTCGTTGGCAATCGGCCTTGCGAGCGCCCGCCTCTGCCTGCAGGCGCGCGACGCGTGCAGTCGCCCCTCTCCCGTCGCAACGGGGGAGGGGGTGGGGAGGGGGCCTTACTGAAGTGGGCGCAGGGTGCCCGCGCACGCGGGGGACGCAGGCTTCCCTCTCAGGGGAGGAGGCCGTCGTTCTTGGACCAACGGAAGGATGCGTGCGTGACGTCGACTCACTCGATCTCGTTGGATGACCCGCGCCTCTCGTGGGAGGGCGCGATCGACGTTGTACACGGCGAGGCTGGACCCTCACAATCGAAGGGAACGCGACCGTGGCGGATGCCGTCCCGCGAGATCGGCCTGTGGCACCCAGAACTGGTCATCCGCGCGTCGATGCCGGCGGGGGTTCGCATCCGCTTCGCCACCGACGCGCGCACCATCGCCGGAACGGTCGTTGCCGATGCGGAGAGCAGCCCCATCGACGTGGTGTGCGATGGCCACCTCGTCGCCTCGATACCCGTGGCGGGGCAACCGGGCTTCCGCGTCGATGGCCTGCCCGCCGGGCGCAAGGTGGTGGAGGTCTGGTTGCCGCAGTTCGGCCCATTTGCCATCACCGGGCTTGAGGTGGATGCCGGTGCCACCATTGAGGCTGCTCCAGACGACCGCCCACGATGGGTGACCTACGGCAGTTCGATCACCCAATGCCGCGCGGCGCCGTCACCGACCGTCACGTGGCCGGCCATCGTCTCGCGCCGATCCGGCCTCAACCTGACCTGCCTTGGGTACGGTGGTCAGTGCCACTTGGATATCGGCGTGGCGCGCCTCATGCGGTCACTGCCGGCATCGTTCTTGTCGATCTGCGCCGGGATCAACGTCTACGGCGCGGCGAGCCTCGGGCCACGTACCTTCACGTCGGCCTTGACCGGGTTTGTGCAGATCGTGCGCGAGGGTCACCCCGTGACGCCGCTTGCGATCGTGTCACCGATCTGGGGCGTCCGCCGCGAGACGGAGGCGAACGCCGTCGGCTTCACCCTCCCCGCGATGCGCCAGGCCGTGGCGGAGGCGGTCGACGCGTTGCGTGCCCATGGCGACCGTCACGTCCACTACGTTGATGGCCTAGAACTGTTCGGCGCGGCGGATGCTCACCTGTTGCCAGACGATCTCCATCCAGATGGCGCGGGGTACGCCTTGCTTGCCGAACGCTTCTTGGACCGCGTCGCGACGCCACTGTTCTGCACGGCGTGACCGTCTGCACCCAGACCCAGAGGATTGCCCCCATGAACCCTCACGCCCAAGCCGCCGCCACCGACGCCCTTCACCACGCCATCGACACGCTCGGCGAGTCCGGCCTGCAGGTCGTCGCCATCCACCGCGGCGAGGTCGTCGTCGACGCGTGGGCAGGTATCGCTGACCCGGCGACCGCGCGCCCGGTCGATGGCGACACCCTCTTCACCGGGTTCTCGATGTCGAAGGGCGTGACCGCCACCATCGTGCATCGCCTCGTCGAACGGGGCATCCTCGAGTACGACGCGCCCCTCGCCCGGTGGTGGCCGGACTTCGCGGCGCACGGCAAGGGTGGGATCACCGTGCGCCACGCACTGTCGCACCGGGCGGGGCTGCCAGAGTTTCGCGACCTGAACCCGGATGACCTGCCAAGCCTCGCCGTGACCGGACGCCACCTTGAGGGCGCCGCGCCGGACTGGGCACCGGGTGCGTCGATGGCGTACCACGGCTTGACCTACGGCACCCTTCTTGGGCGCGTTGTCGAGTGCGCCACCGGCAAGCCGTTCGCACAGGTCCTGCGCGAGGAGGTGACCGGACCACTTGGGCTGCACGACCTGCATTGCGGGGTGCCGAACGACCCGGCGGTGTTGGACCGCATCGCAACGCTTGTGGCAAGTGGTGACCCGGCGCCTTCCACCGGCCTCGCACCCGTGACGGAGTCTGAGCGTGCGGACCGCGCGGAGCCGGGGGCGCGCTTCAACTCGGCGGCGTACCGCGCCGGGTGCATGCCCGCCGCGGGGATGATCGCGACGGCGCGCGACTTGGCTACCCACTACGCGGCGATGCGCCCGGAGGGCTTCCGCGGGGTGCGCCTCCTCGAACCCGCCACCTTGGCCCATGCTTCCGTCCCGTATCGCGGCGACGACGGTTCGCACGTTGAGTGGACGTCGCGCATGGGCCTTGGATTCGCGTTGGGGGCGGCGCGCCATCCGCACTGCGGCGTCGACACCGTGGCGCCTTGGGCGGACGCCTTCGGCCACACCGGCATGGGCGGATCGATCTCGATGTACTGCCCGTCTCAGGACCTCGCCGTCGCGCTGACGAAAAACGCGCTCGCACCGTCACGGTTCACGTTTTACGCGTGGGACCACGTACTTCGCGCGATCTCGGACGCGCTGCGCCTGCCGTACGGGGTGTAGAAAGCGGGTCAGGGTCGCCACGCACTTCAGTCGTGGCCACGCCCCTCGCTCCTGTCGCACCGCCGGCGAGGTACGGTGTTCCGCCGAGCTTCAGGCAGGCGCTACCCTTCCCACGAGGCCGGGCAGGTGCGCCACCACGCCGCGACGCGCGGATCGACGCCCCCACCGGGGATCTCCAGGTCGCCCGGTGCAAAGGTGTATGCACCCCCACGGTCGTCCGGGGCCTCGATTGCCACGAGGGTCGTTCCCGGGCCAAGGACTGGCTTCGCGTACGGGCCGGACCGCGACCTTTCCCCGCCGTGTTGAAACTTTCCCCACGGCGACGCCTCGATGCGCACTGACCCGGCGAGCCGAGTCACGATCGACGTCGCCTCAAACCACCGGCGCCCGTCCCAAGCACCCACGTCGGTCACATCATGCGCCCCGTCGACGATGCGCATCACCGGCGAGAAGCCGTCGCAGGCGTCGACCATCGGCGTGAGCAACCAGAGGGTGAGCGCAGTGGGCCGGTCGAGCTCGAGGGCGTACCAGTCGACCCCGCCAGCTGGAACGACCCCACGGATCGCACGCGACACACTTGCGAACGGCACGCGGTACGGCGCGTCTGGGTCCGGTGATCCGGCATTCACCTCTGGCTGATGCGCAGCTGCGGTCGGAACGGCAAGGCCAAGCCCGGCGACGTCTGCGATTGGGCGTGCCGCCAACGCCATTGCCCCGGCGACGAGTCCCGCAAGGAGGGAGCGCCGTCGCGGTCGGCCCGGAACGGTCGCCCATGCGGGTGTGGCTTGCATGCGCAGATAGTTGCAGGCCAAAGGGAGCGATCGCCGACGATTCCCGGCGCGGCACATCACGCTGTCGTACCTTTCGCGATCCGCCCGGCGTGATGGCAACCGTATGGGCGAACCCGTCGCCTGCCCCGAGCCGCTTGATCGCCGCGCGGTACCGTTCAGGCGTGACGGTGTCGTCTGCCTCCCCCGCGAATGCCGCCGGCGTCTTACCGCGCCAAGTGATCGTTGGCGCCCTCGTGCTGACAATCATTGTGGGCCTGGTCTTCGTCGTTGCAAGCGTGTGGGGCGCCCAAACCTTTGAACCGCGTTGGGTCATCGCTTCTGGGGAGTCGCGGCCCGCGGGCGCGGATGCCGTGATCGACGACCCACGGATTGCCACGGCGTGGCACGGCGTTCTTGACGGCGCCCCGCACGTCCTGTCGATGCGCCCCGACGTGCCGTTCGACCTCTCCCTCGCGCTGCTCCTGCCTGCCAGTGGGGAAGTTTCTCGCCACCTGCACGTTACGGTGACGAAAGATGGTGCGGAGCGGCCGATAGCGACGCTTGACGGTTCCCAAGGGCCGTGGGTGCCGTTCCGCGAACCGTGGGGAGGTGCGCGATACCTGCGGGGCCCCGAGGTGCGCGTGCTTGGTCTCTCGGCTGGGAGTTACGCGATCCGGGTCACGGGTACGGGAGGTGTGGGCAAGTACGTCCTCTTGGTCGGTGACACCGCGCCGGCAAGTGTCGGGGCGTTGGCACGCATGGCCGGCGCGGTGCCGTCGATTCTGCGCGACTTCCTCGGCGAGTCTCCGGTGCGCTTCCTCGGGTCGCCCCTCGGTGCCATGCAGGTGGCGGTGATGCTTGCGGTCGGTGCCGTCGGCGGGCATCTGTTTCGGCTTGTGCTGCGGCGGCTACCGTCGACGGTACGTCGTCGTGCGACGCCCAACATGGGGCTACTCGACCGAGGCGCGCGCCTGACGATTGCCGTCGTCACCCTTGCGTGGGCCGTCACCGGGTCGTGGGAGCCGACCACCATCGCCATCGCGGGCTTCGTGTTCTACGAGGGCCTCTCGCGTTGGTGCGTGCTGCACGCGGCGGTCGGTCACAGCACCTGCCCGGTGTGACCCCCCTCCCCCTTCCTGTCCCTCGCCGCGGCCAGGGAAGGAAAGTGCTGCCCGCCGCCCATCACCACGATCTTTGTTTGCACCGGCGTGTGTACCTCTGGCCCGTCGGCCCCCATGACCACATTGAGTTCCAGGCGCACGCCGAACTCCCCATCGAGGTAGATGCCCGGTTCGACCGAGAAGGCGACGCCGGGGACGATTAGTCGCGTGTCGTGCGTCTCGAAGTCGTCAAGGCAGACGCCCGCCGAGCCGTGCACCTCTTCGGGGCCGAGGTTGTGCCCGGTTCGATGCGGGAACTGAGGACCATGCCCACTCTCGGCGATGAAGTCACGCACGGCACGGTCGACCATCCACCCCTGCAAGGTGTGCCCCGCCTGCGCGGCGTCGCTGATCATCGAGACCGCCAGATCGCGGGCTTCACGCACGATGCCAAACACCTCGAGGTGGCGCGCGGGCACGGGCGATGGGCCGGTCCACGCCACCCACGTCACGTCGGCGTACGGCGATCCTGGCACGTCGAGGCGCGCCCATAGGTCGATGAGGAGCCAGTCGTCCGATGCGATTGTGCGCGCGTGGCCGGCCCGCGGCGAGTAGTGGCCCCGCGCGCTGTTCGGCCCACAGGCGACTGTCGGCGCGGCGTCGGTGACGAGGCCATCCGCGGCGAAGCGGGCCATAAGGCGCGACTGCACGGCGAACTCATCGACGGGATGCCCGGCCGCGATCTGCCCTGCCACGAATGCGAAGGCGTCGTCCTTTGCCGCGTCGATCAGGCGTGCCGCGCGGGCGTGTTGGGCGACCTGGTCGGCGGAGAGCCGTGCGAGGCAGTCCTGCAAGAGATCGGCGGAGGTTACGACGGTCGCGCCGAGCGACTCGATCAGCCCGACGGTTCCAGCGTCGATGCGGCTGACATACGGCAGCGCCCCGAGCGGGCTGACCTCCATGGCGACGGTCGCCCCCGCGAGGCGATCCTTTGGCCCAAGCGTGGCGAGTTGCGCGTGCAGCGATGAGGCATCGGTGTAGGTGCGAACGTCCCACCGCGGATCGGCCATAGCGTGCGCCTCGCGTGCCTGTGCCAGAACGACCGGGCGTGCGTCCGGATCCGCCGGCAGCCACGCAAATGTTCGGCGCGTGACAATGCCACCGATACCGCCGCGCCCGAGGACGCGCGCCATAAAGGGGTTGGTGCCTCGGAAGTCCATGAGTAGCCAGCCGTCGATGCCCGACGTGCACATCCGTCCTTGCACCGCACCCTTGGAATCCCAGTAGGTCATGGCAACCTCGTGTAGGCGCATCGAGACCGCGCCGGCCGCTAGGCACAGTCGGCGTGCGACGATGACGTGATGCCTGCACCGTACAAGGACGTGGCGCGACGACGTGCGCTCGGTGCGCGTGCCGACCTGCCCCGAGAGGACGTCCCTCGGCTCATCGAATACTCGCGCGACGCCGACCCGCGTGTTCGCACATGGGCCGTCAACGAGATGTGCCCATGCGACCTGCGCATGGATCTCCCGGCGGTTTGGGATCGGCTCCTCGAGATGGTCGCCGACCCCGATACAAGCGTGCGGTTACATGTCCTGCACGTCCTCTGCGACGGGTCGCCACGCCATCGTGTGGACGACGTGGTCTGTGGCCTTGAAGCCCTTGCGCGGGACCCGGACGTCAAACTGCGTCGGCGTGCGCGAAAGGTCCTTGCCCACTACCGGCGTACCGGCCGGGTAAACATCCTCTGACGCCCGACGCCCTCTCCATCGTTGCAGATAGCCCCTCTCCCGCTTCGTAATCCGTAGCGCAGCGCCTCCGGAGGAGGTTGTACTCGGCGGGGGAGGTCGATCAAGATTCGTGGGTACTGCGCTATCAAAGATCGGGAGAGGGGCAATGTCACGCCCCGCGCAACAAGCTGTCGCCGACTTGGGCCGCCTTGTCGCACGCTTCCTTGACGCTCACTTCACCCTTGAATGCAGGGACGAGCACCTTCGTGACCTCGTTGTACCACTGCAACCAGTTGAGGTGGAAGCTCAACGAGCCAGCGTGCTTCATCTGCTCCACGGCAATCTTCATGCTTGCCGGCGGTGTCGCGAGCCACACGCCTGGATCCGTGGCCGACGAACGCAGTGACGGTGAGTTGACTCGCAGCTTCCCGAGCAGGTCCTGCGAGAACTTTTCGCCGTAGAACTTTGCCACGAGGTACGACGCTTCGGGGTTCTTGGTCTGCGAGATCACCACGGTCGGGTTCTCGTTCGCCGTGACCGCGCGCTTCCCGGTCTTGGGATGTGCGGGCGTCAGGAACATGTCCCACTCGAAATCGGGCTTGCCGAACTGGGTCGATCCGATCAGGCCGGTGTTGCCGAGCCGGATCCCCACTTTGCCCTTGACCCAGATGTCCCCTTCGCCGAGCGTCTTGTCATCTGGCACAGGATGGACCTTGTACTTCTGGACCAGGTCAACGAGCCACTGGAACACCTCGACGTTTATCGCACTGTTGACGGTGGTCTTGGTCCGGTCGGCGTTGATGTAGTCGTCTCCGGCCGTCCGGATGAAGTTCAACCAGGCGAACTCAAAGATGTAGTTCATCTGGATGCCCCACGATTCGCCCGGCTTGTTCAGCTTCTGGGCGGCGTCAAGCAGGTCGTTCCACGTCCATGCATCCGTTGGCTCCTTGACGCCGTTCTTGGCAAACATCGTCTTGTTGTAGAGGTAAATCGAGTGCGCTTGCCAGAACGGGATTGCGTACTGCTTACCCTTGCGATACACCACGTCGTCTTGGACGTACCACTGCGCCATGTCCACCTTGTCGCGCTTGACGTACGGCCCGAGATCAACGAGCGATCCCTTGTCGGCGAAGTCGCTGAACCACGCCCCGCTCGTCCGGGCGACGTCCGGGCCTGTCCCCGCGGCGATCGACGAGATCAGCGATTCCATGAAGTTTCCGGTCACTTGGAGGTTGTCGATGGTGACCTTCGGGCCGTTGACCTTGGCGAACTCCTCCGCCGTCTTGTTTGTCCACTCAAGGCGCTCACCGGCCGCGAAGTAGGTCGCGCTTGTCACCTTGAAGGGGTACGGCCCGGATGGGAGTGCCGGGGCGGCGACGGTTGGTGCCACGGCCTGCACGGTCGGCGCGGGAGCTGTCGTGGGAGCGGGTGCGGCGGGGGCCTTCGTTGGGGCGGCGGCCGGCGCCGGGGCGTCCGCACCGCCGCAGCTGGCGAGGGCGATACCCCCTGCAAGGGCGACCGCGGCGCGGACGAGGGTGGCTCGGGTCGTTCGGGACATCGCACTCCCCATCGGGCATCCGTGCCGGGCGGTGCGGCACCTCATGGTGCGACGCGCACGCACCCTCGCCTGCCCTGACGGCAGTCTAGCGCCGCCGGTCGATCTCGCGCCGCCGGTCGATCTCGCGCCGCCGGTCGATGGCAGGCCCGGAGACGAACACCCCCGCGGGGCGTGGCGTCACGCGCCGCGATCGCTCCCAGTACGGCGGGTCGTTCGCCCGTCGCACGTCTCCGCCGACCACAATCCCGCGCCGGTCGCTCGCGCGGTCGCCTCGGCGGCGGCGTACTCGGAGCCGTGGACCGTCGGCGTGCGCTGGTAGACGTAGTGGCGGGCATACCCCTCCGCGATGAGCGCCGCCCCGACATTCGCTGGCGCCCCGTGGCCTTCGGCCGGAACCTCGACGAACACGTGCGCGAGGCGACGCCCGTAGCGATCGCGCTCGTCCTGCGTGGGGTCGGGTTCCAGGAACACCGCCCGACCCGGCGGCAACAGCTCCTTCGTGCGCGCGGATGCCTCAGGCCCGAAGCACTGGATGGGGCGACGGGGGTCAACGACTTCGGGCGTATCGATTCCCAGGATGCGCACGCGTTCAACAGCGCCGCTGTCCAAGCGCACATCGACCGTGTCCCCGTCGATGG
>CAILQO010000547.1 GCA_903836285.1 uncultured Chloroflexota bacterium | reverse complement strand
CGCCATCTTGCAAGTGGGCCTCGCGGGCTTCGAGGAAGCCCGGCCGGACCAGCTGTCCGGCGGAATGAAACAACGGGTTGCCATCGCACGGGCGCTGACGACCTCACCCCAGTTGCTCTTGATGGACGAACCGTTTTCGGCCGTAGATGAGCTCACGCGTGACCGCCTGAACCTGGCACTGCTAGATATCTGGTCGAAGGGTGATCTGGCGGTGGTCTTCGTGACCCACAGCATCGAGGAAGCGGTCTTCCTTGCCGACCGGGTGGTAGTCCTCACGCGCCGCCCTGCAAGCGTGTCCAAGTCAATCGCGACGGGACTGCCCCGCCCGCGCACGTTGGCCATGAAGCGCGATGGCGCCATGTTCGAGGTCGTCGCGCAGGTGCGCGCTGCCCTGGAGGACGCCACGCGATGAACCTGTCGGGGCAACGTCGATCCCTCGCGCAGATTGCCTCGCGCGCCTTCACGTCGGGCTTGGGCGTCGCTGTGATCTTGCTGTCGTGGGAAGGTGCCGTCAGCCGGCTCGACGTTCCCCTCTACGTTCTCCCCGCCCCGTCCATCATCGGCGCACAACTCGTGCGCGACTGGGCTCTCCTGGTCAGACACCTGCAGCCAACGGTAATCGAGGCGGTGGGTGGGTTCGCCATCGGCAACGGGATTGCCACCGCGCTCGCGGCGTTGTTTGTGTACGCACCTCCGGTGTCGCGAGTGATGTTCCCCGTGGCGATCGCGTTACGAACGATCCCGCTCGTCGCGATCACCCCGCTGCTGGTGGTCTGGCTCGGCAACGGCTACGCGCCGAAGATCGCGATTGCCGCCCTGATTTCGTTCTTCCCCACTCTCGTCAACATGACGCGCGGTTTTGGGGCGGCCACTCCAGACCAGCTTGAGCTGATGCATGCACTCGCCGCCACTCCGTGGCAGGTCTTCCGGCTTGTCCGGTGGCCAGCCAGCCTTCCATATCTCTTCGCCGCACTCCGGATCGCTTCAACCAGCTCAGTGCTCGGCGCCATCGTGGCCGAATGGATCGGTTCGGACCGCGGGCTCGGATACCTGATCGTCGCCGCTACGTTTGAATATCGGGTGGCACGCCTATGGGCGACCATCGCCGTCGCTACCGGGACAGCCGTGGTGGCCTTCTTGGCAGTGGTCGCGGCCGAGCGGGCGGTGGTTCCGTGGGCGCGGAACACGGTCGGCGCGTGAAACTACCAGGCGCCGGGATGCAGGCCGGTATGTTTACGATCACCGAAGCCGCGGCCCCAGTGCGTGGACGATGCGCGCGAGGCGCACCTTGGAGGTCCGTGTGGTCACGCTGACGACGGCGGCACGCGCGCGGATTCCAGTTCTTTCTGGCGCAGTGATTGTCCCAGCGCGCACGCGCACCGACCGGTCGAGGCACGGGCGCGGCCCATCGTCCATCACGGATCTCGTCCTCCTCGCGATTGCGGTTGCCACGATTGCGATGGCACGGTTCGCGCCAGTCGTCGGTCGCAGCCCTTCTCAACTTGCGGCCATTGCTGGAACGTCGGCCGCTGCGGCAGCCGTCGGGTTCGGCGGTGTTCTCGCGTTTCGGGGAGATGTCCACATCCCCGGTACGCGAACGCTGACTGCCTTCACCTCCCGCCAAATCCGGGCGGTGGTCGGCACCGCAGACACGCACGTGCCATTTCCCGCTGGAGAGCCGGGGAAGGCCGGCGCGCTACCCGTCGTCCGGCATGCGGTAACGAACCCGCAACACGGCAGCGCCGGTCCAAACCAGGCCGGAGGCGAGGCGCCCCAAGTTCCGACTGAACCGAGCTCGACGCCGGTATCCCGGCCTGTGGCACCGCGCGACTTGCCACCGATACCGCCATCCGCTCGACTGTCGTCAGTGAAGCACGTATGGCAAACTTGGAATAATTGCGGTCCGGCGACAGTCACGATGG
>CAILQO010000546.1 GCA_903836285.1 uncultured Chloroflexota bacterium | reverse complement strand
ATCGTCCCGCGGTCGAGGCCTCCTTGGCCGACCGCCACCGACGGGTCGCCCGACGCCAATCGGTTGGTCACGCCAATCGCCTGCGCACGGCGCATCGGGCCGTCGAACGCCAGCGTCACCGACGGACGCCACGACGTCGCTCCATCGTGGGTCTCCACCCGAACCGCACCGACACCCGCGAGGCCACGCACCAGCCCATCCGCAATCGTCGATGCCATGGCTTGGCGCGCCCGCAACTCCGCAGCATGGTCGCGCGCGACGAAGCGTTCGAGGGCTACCACCAACCCGGCGACCTCCTCGCGACCGACCTTGCAGGCCCGCCCAATCCCCTGCAGGGGCGGCCCGTCGAGGGTGCCATCGGCGATCAGGTGGCGCCACGTCCACGTCTCGGGGTGCACATCCATGTCCTGGTGTTGCAGCGCGACCGACCGGATCAGGTCGGCCCGACCGGCGAGGATGCCGGACGCCTGTGGCCCGCCAATCGCCTTCCCGCCAGAGAAGCAGACCAGCGACGCCCCCTCGTCGATGAAGCGCCGGAGATTTGAAGGCGGTGGTAGCGACGCCGCCGCGTCGACGATCACCGGAACGCCGTGGCGCGCCGCGATGGCCGTCGTCTCGGGCAGCGAAAGCACCCCAAGGGCCTCCGGGTCACCCATCTCGACCCACAACACCGCGGCGGTACGCGGCCCGATTGCCCGGTCGAGGTCAAAGGGGCGGGTTGGCACCGGCGTGGGGTGGCCGACGCCGCCAATCTCGACGAGGCGAACCCCGGCCCCGCGCACGGCGTGGTCGTAGCTGTTGCGGTGCGCGCGTTGAACGATCACCTCGTTGCGCGTCACTGCGGACAGGTCGGGCATCGCCTCCATCAGGGTGGCGTCGTCCCCGGCAACGCACGCCGCCGTGCCCAGCAGGAGGCCGGCCGCCGCGCCACTCGTCACGTACCCGGCCTCGGCACCGGTGACCCGGGCGATGACCGCCCCCGCGGCGACCTGCAGGTCCTCGATGCGGACGTACGCCTGCGAGGCCTCGGCCATGGCGGCCAACACCTCCGGCGCCATCCGCGACCCACCGAGGCGCGTCAGGGTCCCCGCCGCATTGATGACGCGTCGCACGCCGAGGCGTGCATAGATATCCATGCCCATGGGCGAACCCTACGCGGGTACCTCCGTGGCGTCAACCGGCACCGCGACGGGCCGCCCCCAACGGCGCCACGCCCACAACGCCGCGCGCCACGTCGCGTGTACCCCCATCGCATAGGCGATCACGAGGAACGGTTCCGCCGGGTGCCGGTAGCGGGCACGGTCGGAGTTCAGCAGCACGGCCAAAAAGAGCAGCCCGGCGGCCAACCCAATCGGCACCAGCGACGCCAACCATCGTCGCGACGTCACCGCACCCGCCGTCGCGAACGCCATCAGCACCAATGCGACGCCAGGTGGCACGACGTCTGGACGCACTAGCATGGTGAGTGCGTGCGCTTGGTTGCCGGCACGTTCGGCCGCCGGCGGACCGTCCGCGCGCACCACAAAGACCGGCGACACGATGCCAAGCTTTGCCTGTTCGCCGTACAGGTCGTTCACCGTCTCGCGGGCGAAGCCACCCGCCCACAACCGTTGCAGCCGGAACCACGTCCGCTCCGTGAACGTCCCCGATTGTCGAGCAACGACGTCCATCCCCGCCGTCGCGACCAAGGCCGACGTGTTCGCACTCGGGAATTCCCGGCGCGCGCGCATCCACGCCTGCCAGTACGACGCGCCACGGTCACGCTCTTGTTGCAGGGCTTCCAAGAGGTCCCGCACATCCGCGTTGGGGTGGTCGGGGTTCGCCCAAGTGTAGGTGGCCTCCTCCTCCCACAGGCGCGGCAACAGCGCACTCACCCCCGTACCGTTGCTCAGGCCGACGTAGCCGTGCACGATCCAGT
>CAILQO010000545.1 GCA_903836285.1 uncultured Chloroflexota bacterium | reverse complement strand
GCGTCAACTGCTCAAACTGCTTGTGGAAGTCCGGCCCGTTGATGTCCTTCAGGCGGATCGCCTCCGCCTCGCGCACCTTCATCGACTCGGCGGCGACCTTGTCGGCAATCTCCGCCGGGCTGTTCGTGATGCCGTTCTCATCGCCGTGCAACAGGTCGCCCGGGCGCACCGTCATGCCACCGATCTGGACCGTCGCACCGGTGTCGTAGATGCTCGGCCGGCCATGCGCCACCACGAGGCCCCGCGCGTAGTAATGGAAGCCGCCAAGTGCGGTGACCTCCTTGATATCGCGCAGGCCACCGTTCGTCACCAGGCCGACCGCGCCGACCCGCTTCATGGTGGTCGCCATGATCTCGCCGGCGTGGCACGACAGGTCGATCTTGTCTGGGTCGCCGTCGTCGCCGATCACCACGACCACCGGGTGCGGCTGCTCCGCCCAGATGGCGCGGTACAGGTCGGCGTGCTGGCGGACGTCCTTGTCCTCGGTGGTGCTGTCGCCCCGGCACGTCACGGCATAGCCGACCATGCTGCCGAGGTTCGGGATCAGGGCCTTGACGGCGGCGCCGTGGTAGCCATGCACCCGCGGGCGGATGCCGAAGTGCTCGATGGCGTTTGCGATGGTCGGGCTATCGATGGCGCGCAACTCGTCGAGCTGGGCGGCGGTCAGGCGGGCGGCGGTCATGATGGCTCTCTCCCTCGCCGCGCGGGCGTTTCGGGGCGATCCATCGTCGGGGCCACCGGGTCGCGCGGAACTAGACGGCCCGAGGTGGCAAGGCGCCGGGGCCGAGGGAGTGTACCCGCGCCCCCCGTCCTCGCCCGGGCACCCCAAGCGCGAACGCCGGTGCGGATGCCCATCCCGGGCACCCGAGACCGGCGCCCACCGCCGCACCGGGCGGATGCAACGCCGGGGGAACGGCCTCAGGCGGCGGCGTCTGACGATGCCGGCGACCCATCCTCGCGGACTGGCTTGGCCGTCGACCCCTCGGGCACCGACGGCACCATCGACGCCGTGGGGATCGCATCAGCCACAACCGGCGCCGGGGCGAGCGCTTCGCCTCGAACCGCGGCCGACGCCCGTGCCGCCTCGGCGACCGCACCGATCGTTGGCACTGGTCCGGGTGCCACCGGGAGTGCCGTGACGGTCGACACCGAACCGCCGGGAGTATCCGGAACCAGGCTGGGCTGGTCCGCCCCAACGCCCGCGGGGGCCGACGAGGCCGGGCGCGCCGCGGCACCACCGAGACCGGTGACGGGGCGGTTCGCGGCCATCGCCGCGAGGCGTCGCGACGCCGCCATGGCCGATGCTGAGATGGTGGTCGGTCGCCCCTCGCCGTAGAAGACCGGGCGTGGCAGCGATGGCATGGCGCCGGTCGACGCCACCGGCTGAAGGGCGGCGGGGTCGACACGGACCGGTGCAGGCGTCGCACCATCGGTGGTGCGCGCCGCCACGGTCGGTTCGGGCACTAGCACGGGAACGTCCGGTGGGGTAAACACCGGTTCGTCACGCACCGGCACCAACACGTCGGGCACGGGCACCTGCGCCGCCACCACGACGAGTTCCGCGGGGGGGTCGATCGGGGCCTGCGCCGCCGGCGCGATTGGCAAAACCGATTCGGCAGCGGCGACCTCCATGGTCACCTCGGCCTCGTACGGTACGCCCGACATCGACCCACCCGCGGCAGCGCCCGGCGCGTCGACCGGGACCTCCACGGCGACCGGGGTCAGCAGTACCGGGGCGGGCATGACGTCCGGGACGGCGCGAGCGGGGATGGGCGAGCCATCTGGATCCGCGCTGGCCGCCGCGCCATCGGCTGGCTCCGCAGCGCGGCCAACCCCCACCGGCGCTGGGGCGTCGAGCGTGACGGTCGCGCCAGATGGGTCGCTGTCACGCTCGCGCACGGTACGCAGCAACGCCGTCACCGCGAGGTCGTCGGCGGGCAGTGTGCCACCGCGGACGACCGGGTACTGGCCGGTGGCGCGCAGCGGTGCGCGTTGGGCGGTTGCGGGGCGACCGACATCAGGCAGGTATCGGATCGGGTCGGAGACGGCGCGCGATTCGAGGTCGGCAAGGATCGAGAGCGACCGCGCGAGGCCGGCGATCCACGCCTCAAGGCGCGCCTGCACCATCGACCGGAGCGACACGCGATCGTAGAGGCGCGAGAAGACACCGACCGGGCGGTACGTCAGGATCGCTCGCACGCGCGTGTTCTCAACCGGCTCACGCTCGTTCTGGCGCACACCGTCGCCGCGATCGGCCGGTGGGGCAAGTCGAAACCACGACGGCAGCGGTTGCACGCCAGTCGGGAGGATGGTCACGCGCAGGCGCCACTCGCGCAGGCCCCCGACCGCCGGCGACGCAATCTCAATGGACGTGCCGTCGTCGATATCGGTCACGATGGAGTGCCACTCGACCCGGCGGGCGCCAAGCCCGAACGGCCGGGAGACGAGGGCCGACTCCTGGCGGATGTCACCGACGGCGCAGGCGACGCCGTCGCGACCGCCGGACGGACGCAGGAACGGCGAGACGTGGTCGAGGGTGAGGCGCGGCCCGCCGCCCGACCAGTTGGCACGGGCGTCGCCACTGGCCATCCAGTCCGGCCACCGGGATCCGTCGAGGATGGCGGCCCAGACGGCGCGAGGCGCCAACGGCACGTCCGCCGCCGCTTCCAGGCGCGTCATCTGCGGGGACTCGACCATCGTTCGCCTCTCGATCCCGGGAGCAACGCCCGCGCCAAGGCGGCCGCGCTCAGTTCCAGGGGTCCTGCAGGCGACACAACGCCCCCGGTGCGGGCGAAGTTGCGAGCGGTGGCGCGGGTCGCAGGCGCCGCTGCCTCCCTCCATTCCGGCCGAAACCGGGCATGGCGGGGCGCCGGACCGAACACGTGCGCACCAGATCAGCCCGGGGTGCGTGCCGGGGCGACCGAGGCGCAACGCGGGGCCACCCGGCCGGGCGGGAGGGCGTGGCGCTAGAGGCCGACCTTCAGGGTGGCGTCGAGCAGCGATTGGGCAGCTTGGTAGGCGTTCCGATTGGCCTGGAAGGCTTGGCGCCCGACGATCATCGAGACCATGCCTTGGGTCACGTCGAGGCCGTCGCTGGAGAGCGGGGTGAACTGCTGCATCAAGTCCGGGTCGAGGCCGACGCTCCCGCCGACCGGCAGCCGATACGCCTCGACCGCCGGGACAGCACCCCGGTCCGGCGGGCCGCCGGGAGGTGTGGAACCGACGGCGCCGCGGCGGGTATCGGTCTCCTCGACGCGGACGCGCAGCGAGTTCGGGTTGGTCGGCGTGACGCCCGACACGCTCTGCGCGGCGACGGCGAGGTCGCGGAGGGCGGACGACATCCCCATGGTGGCGGCGCTTGCGGCGTCCATCGTGGCGGCCCTCCCCTCCCGGTCAGCACCGGGAACCCAGATCAACAGTAGAAACGTAGCACGCCATCGGTGGGCGGGCGAACCCGATCCGGTGCGGGTACCCTGCAGCCACGCCAGCCCCCGGCCCCCCACGAGCGGGCAGGGACAGGTCTATCGACGGGCGACGCGCCTCCCGGGCCGGGAGGAAGACCGCGGTCCGGCGGGATGTGATGGAGAGAACGGGCATGACGGCAGGGGCACTCGACGGCCAGGTGGCGATCGTCACCGGCGCAGGCACGGGTATCGGGCGGGCGAGTGCGGTCGCCCTCGCGGCGGCGGGCGCGAAGGTCGCGCTCAGCGGTCGACGCAAGGAGCCGCTCGACGCTGTGGCGAAGACGATTCACGATCACGGCCACGAGGCGATCGTAGTTCCCGGCGATGTGTCAAAGGTGGAGGACGTCGACCACCTCTTCACCGAGGTCGTTTCGAAGTGGCACCGTGTGGATGTGCTGTTCGCAAATGCGGGCACGAACACCAAGCTCCGCAACATCCACGACATCCCCACCGACGAGTGGAACCACGTGGTGGCGGTCAACCTGTCGGGCGCCTTCTACACCGCGCGCCGGGCGATCGAGGTGATGCGCGCGCAGGGTGGCGGGACGATCATCAACCTCGTCTCGATGGCGGCGAAGCGCGCGGGCGCCCTGGCCGGCGTGGCGTACAGCGCCTCGAAGGCGGGGCAGCATTCGCTCACGCAATCGATCAACGAGGAGGAGCGCCACTACGGGATTCGCGCGACGAGCATCTTCCCGGGTGAGGTCGACACCGACATCATGGATGCGCGCCCGGTCGTGCCCTCGGCCGACGCCCGCGCGACGATGCTGCAGCCCGAGGATGTCGCCGCAACGGTCGTGTTGATCGCGTCGCTGCCGTCGCGAGTCCTCATCGAGGAGCTGATGATCAAGCCGTCGCATGTGCGCGACCAGTCGGGCGAGCTTCGCCGCCACTAGGCCCGGAGGGAACCCATGACAACCGGACGCCCCGTGCGCGTTGCCCTCCTGGGGTGCGGCGCCATCGCACAGGCCCACCTGCGGGCCATCGCCGCCAACCCGGGCCTCATCGAGGTTGCGGGCCTCTACGACGCCGACCGCGGACGTGCCGACGCGCGCGCCGCCGAGTACGGCATCGGACACGTCTACGAGTCGTGGCAGGCCGTCCTCGACGGCGATGCTGACGTCGTGGCCGTGCTGTTGCCGCACGACCTGCACGCGCGCTTCGCGGTGGAGGCGCTCGCGGCCGGCCACCACGTGGTGGTGGAGAAGCCCCTCGCCACCACGCTTGCCGAGTGCGACGCCATCCTTGAGGCCGCCGCCAAGGCTGGCAAGCGCGCCCACCCGGTGCACAACCGCATCTACGACCCGGGAACCGACGCCGCGCGCGAGTTCATCCAGTCCGGTGCGATTGGCGAGCCATTCCTGGCGCAGACGGTCGGCCTGGAGCCGCCGCAGACGGTGAGTGTGCGCCCGTGGCTCGGCACCAAGGCGGGCGGTGGCGGCGTCCTGATGGCGCAGGCGGTCCACCCGGCGTACCTGCTGCGGTGGATCCTCGGCGACATCACGGAGGCGACGTCCATCTCCGGGGCGCGGAAGGTCCTCGACATGACGTCCGAGGACACCGCGATCGCGATCTACCGCTTCAAGGCCGGGCCGATCGCCGAGATGACGGGGACGTTCGGCCTGAATGTGGGGCCGTGGGACCACCGGGTGACGTTCTACGGACCGGACGGCTACGTGGAGATCGGGAGCCGGCACGGCGTGCGCGGGCTGTCCGAGAAGCGCTTCGGGGACCGCGAGATCCACCCGTTGCTGCCGGACCTCGAGTGGGGCACCGGGTTCGCGCGGATGTGGGCCGACTACGCGCACGGGTTCCGCGACGGCACGCCGACGCGGGTCAGCGGTGCCGACGGGCGCGCGGCGGTGGAGATGATCCTCGCGGCGTACGAGTCGGCGCAGACGCGCCGCACGGTGGACGTGCCGCTGCGGTCGTAGCCACGGGCACCCGGGAGGGGAGCAAGCCGGGACGCGGGTGAACTCCCGCGCTTCGGCAGGCGGAGGTCTGGCGTGACACTCCTGCGGTCGTTAGCGCCGAACTGGCTCATCTTCCGTGCAACGCTTGTCGCGTTCGCCGCGAGTCAACTTATTTCGCTCGCGATGCTTGCGCTGACAGGCCATACGGTCGAGGAGTCTTGCCGCTGGGACTGCAACTGGTACCGAGGCATCGTGGTGCGCGGCTACGACTCCATCACGCCTGG